>NZ_FYDM01000018.1:0-98671 GCF_900187415.1 Pseudomonas sp. Irchel s3b6
TCGACCTGATCGACGACCGACAGTTTAAAAGCCAGCGTGTAATCCCGCTGACTGCGCCTTTTGCCTGAATCCATTGTGTCCTCCTGAAAATAGGTCAGAAGGTGTAAACCTTATTCAGGACGGGACACAGTAACAAAAAAGGCCAACGCTCAGCGTTGGCCTTTTTTTTCGATCGCCTCTAACCGTAAAAACTCGTTACTCGCTCACCGCCGTGACGCTTTCCAGGCGGTAGCCGTAGCCATAGATAGTCAGCAGCTGCCAGCCACGATCAGCGGTCAGGCCGAGCTTGTTGCGCAGGCGATAGATGTGGGTATCCAGGGGCCTGGAAGACACCATTTCTTCATGGGACCAGAAACGCTCATAGAGGTACTCCCGCGACAGCGGTCGGCCGAGGTTGGCAAACAGGCAGCGCGCCAGGCGGTACTCGCGTTCGGTGAAGCTGATGGGGTTGCCGGCACGGGTGACGGTCAGCTCTGCGTCATCGAACACCAGGTCATTGAAGCTCAATACTTCACTGGCCGTGCCGCGCTGCAAACCATGGCGACGCAGCACGGCGTTAACGCGGGCTTTGAGTTCATTGGGGCGAAATGGCTTGCTGACGTAATCGTCCGCTCCGGCGTTGAGCGCCTGAACGATGTCGCTTTCAGCGTCCCGGCTGGTGAGCATGATGGCGGCCGGGGGCGCCTCCATGTGCTCACGGGTCCAGCGCAGTAGCGCCAGCCCACTGATGTCGGGCAGTTGCCAGTCGAGAATCAGCAAGTCGAAGGTTTCGCGGCGAAGCTGACGCAGCAGGTCCTCTCCTCGCTCGAAACTGTGCACGCCCCAGGCATCTTCCCCGGCTTCCGGCATTTGTCGCAGTGTCTGTTCCACCCGGCGTAGCTCGGCGGGCTCATCATCCAGTATTGCGACACGCATGCGGAGTGCTTCCTTCATCTCGGAGAGTGCTGTGGGTAAATAGTCCTACAGTGCCGAGTTTAGGCTGATTGTTCGAATCTGAACAATTATGGCGATTTGCTGCAGAGGCTTCAGGGCTGGGTAGGCTGATATCAATTAGTCGGTAATCGGCAGGTATCCGCTCGAAGGTGCAAGGAAGGAACGATGGGGAACAGGCTGAATCCTCGTGCAGTGATGGCGACGATGAACCGAGGCATCGCGATGAAAGCTAGTATGTCGTTGGTGCTCATTGCCTGCCTGGGAGCCGCTTCGCCCGCGGTGAACTCAAGTCATGCCGCGTCGGATAAACCCGTGTCGCCGCGTTACTACAGCCCCGTTGTGGCGTATGCAGGCTTCAGCGACTCACGGGGATTCGCACCGGTGAGTACGTCCGGGGATGAAGCGTATTCGGCACCGCTGCACACGCAGGGGGAGCAACCACGCTGGGTGTTCTGAAATGCTGAACGGGCAATTCTGAAGAAATATTGAGAATTGCCTCACCGCGTGTGGGTGTTGGTAACTTCTCAAGTGTTGAGAGAGGCACAGGGGCATTGGGATGTGCCCCGACACAGGGAGTGTCATCGCCAGCCTGGCGGGACCGCCGATCGCCGGTTCGCTTGCGGTCTGCAGTTCAGGGGAAAAAATGGAGTGCCTTCTCACATGTTAACCGGGTCGATTCGGATTCGATCCGACACAGGGACGTGTCACTTTCCCCTTTCGAGGGGGACGCGTTCAAGGAAAATCGCGACAGCTTTTTTATATCGATGATGGCGTTATGTATAGGCACGGGCTATCTGTTGCAGAGCCCTGTCAGGTATGGTGCGCAAGGCTGACGAATCAGTGGGTCCGCCAGGTCTTCAAAAAAAGTGTGAAAAGCGAATCCTATGAACTCAATCACTTCTTTGCACTGCCGCCGTTTCGGCATCCTATTGTTGCTGGTCGCGGGCTTGTCGGGTTCGTTGACCCAGAGTGCATCTGCCGCTTTTTTCACCGCCAAGCGCCTGCCGTACATTGATGATAATCAGCAGTGTCGCGGACAACCCCTGCCTGCCACGATCGAACACCTGACGGGCGAAGCCTGGAAGCTTGATCGCAAAGGCAAGCAGGTTGCCCTGGAAGAAGGGATGACGGTGGATGAACACGAAAGTGTAAAGACCTCCCCTTCGGCCTTTGTCAGCCTGTCGCTGGGCGATGGGTCGCGCATCGTCCTGCCATCCAGTTCCCAGGTGACCTTGAGCCTTAACGAAGAGCTCAAGGTGGCACAGGTGATCCTTGATCAAGGCCAGGTCGAGTCCTATGTCATCAAGCGCGCCAGCGACTATGATCGTTTCCAGATCGTGACGCCGGTGGGCGTGCTCGGTGTTCGTGGCACGCACTTCCGGGTACGCAATGAAGACAATGGGCACTCACTGATTGAAGTGCTCAATGGCCAGGTTGCCGTTGACCGCGATGAAGGTGACGCACCGCTGAAAAAGTCGCCGGGAAAACCATCGCCCCAGGCCGATACGGATGCTGACGTGCAGGTGATGGCCCGCCAGGGATTACGGATCCAGAAGGAAGGCACGTTGATACCAACCGACCTGCTGCCTCCGCCACGATTGCTCGGACAGGCGGGACAGACCGGGCCGGCACCGGTCTGGCAACTGATCATGCAACCGGTGGAAGGCGCCACGCGCTATCGGGCGCAAGTTGCCACGGACACCTCATTCATGAACATCAAGCAGGAACAGTTTTCCAGTACGCCTGAGATAAACTTCATCGGGTTGAAGGCGTTCTACTACCATGTTCGGCTCTCTGCATTTGACGCGCAGGGGCTTGAAGGAGAAACCGGGGTATATGACATCTTCTATTACCCTCGGACCACGCGGGCTCAATAAGCGTCCGGCGCTTTGCCGATGAGGCGTTGGCCAAGGAAGGAAGGTCGCGAGCCCACTCAGGCGCAGCGATTGTTTCGCCGGTTGGTCCGTGAATGGCTATGGGTCAGCCTGATCCTGCTGCCGTTGACGGCCGTATTGTCCTTGAGCCAGGGACTGACGCTGAGCAATCTGCTGTATGACAACCTGCGGCGCCTGAGCCCACTGCCAGTTGACCCGCGCATTCTCATCATCACCATCGACGACTACAGCTTGCAGCAGTTAGGGCAATGGCCCTGGCCGCGGACAATGCACGCCGACCTGCTTGATCGGTTGTCGGCCGCCGGGCCCCGGGGCGTTCTGTTTGACGTCATCTTCAGTGAGCCGGCCAAAATCCCTGAGCATGATCTTCGCCTGGCCCAGGCGATCTGCCAGGCTGGCAATGTGTTTATCCCGTTGTTGCGTGAAGGGGTTGCCCGCTATGGGCAGCCATTGGGTGAGATCGAACCTGTTGCACCGTTGAGCCACTGCGTCAAGGGTGTCGGGCATATCAATGCCGAGGCAGACGCGGATGGCATTGTGCGCAGTGTGTACCTGCGTGAGGGCCCTGAGCGCGCCCCGAGAGCGCAATTGGCGTGGTTGCTCTACGAGACGACCACCGATGGCCCGGATGCCCTCCCCGGCTCGTCCGTGGTGTCGATGGTGCAAGGTTGGCAGCGAACCCACCGCATTCGAATTCCCTTTATCAGCATGAATGCAGGGTTTCCCAGCGTTCCGTACGTCAGCGTGCTGCGTGGTGAAGTACCGCCTCAATTGCTGCGTGATCGCCTGATCCTGATCGGTTCCACCGCACCAGGGTTAGGCGATCGCTACGTCACACCGCAATCAGCGAGTGTCGGCACGACAGCGGGTATCGAGATTCAGGCCAACCTGCTGAACGGTCTGCTCCAGCAGCGCAGCATTGTGGTGCTGGGCGATGGCTGGAGGGTTTCGCTGTCGACGGCCATGGTCGCCTTGTTGCTGGCCTTGCTGTTGTTCCGCCCACGACGAGCCTTGTGGCTGACCCTGGGCGCTATGGTAACGGCCCTGCTTACTTCGGCACTCATGCTCAGGGCGGGCTGGTGGTGGTCACCGGCCGCGAGCGTGCTGGGGATGTTGCTGGGTTACCTGATCTGGAACTGGCGCCGGCTGAGCGCTGTGCTCGCCTATTTCGGCTGGGAACTGGCACGGCTCGACAGCGAGCCAAAAGTGTTCCCCGAACGTCGTCGCACGGCCTCTCCGGCCGGTGATGTGCTGCAGGGGCAGATCGTTGCGCTGGAGCAGGCGATGAGCCGGACCCGCGACACACGGCGTTTTATCTCGGACGGTCTTGAGTACTTGCCCGTGGCCACCCTGATCAGTGGACCGGATGGGCGTATTCTGCTGGCCAATCGAAATGCCCGGAGTCTGTTTGCCGGTGACCTGGTCGGCGAAAACTTGCTGTCGCAGCTCGCGACCCTGGGTTATCCAGGCCTGCTTGAAGGGGCACGTCCCGCGCTATCGGCCCTTGAAAGCAATGAGTTCCGTGATATCCATGGCCGAAGCCTGCGCCTGGACGTGGCATCGCTGTTTCCGGCCGAAGGTGGAGCGGCGATTGGCTGGTTGCTCAGTTTCACGGATTTGAGCGTCGAACGTGAGGCCGAGGAACAACGCGCAGTGCTGATGCGCTTTCTCTCCCACGACCTGCGCGCGCCGCATTCGGCGATTCTGGCGCTGCTCGACGTCCAGCATTGCCAGGGGGCGGGAGACACGCAGTTGTTCGCCCAGATCGAGTTGCAGGTACGCAAGGCCCTGGGCCTGACCGAGGCGTTTGTACAGCTGGCCAAGGCCGAGTCCGAGGCCTACCAGTTCGAGCCGAGCATGTTCGCGATGCTGGTACTCGATGCCTTCGATCAGGCAATGAGCATCGCGCAGCTCAAGCAGATCGAGTTGCGGCATGACCTGGATGACGATGCCGAAGGCATGGTGCTGGCGGATCAGTCATTGCTGACCCGGGCGCTGTTCAACCTGCTGGAAAACGCCATCAAGTACAGCCCATCTGGCTCAAGGGTCACGGTGCGGGTGAGTTGTGCGCAGGGCTGGTTGACCTGCGACATCAGCGATCAGGGCAAAGGTCTATCGGCGGCGGAGTTGCCGGAATTGTTCAGCCAGTACCGACGTTTTGCCTCAGCGCAGGGCAGTGACGGATTGGGCCTGGGGTTGTCGATGGTCAAAGCCGTGGTGGATCGTCATGGCGGACGGATCCTTTGCGAAAGCCAGGTCGGGCAAGGCACGACCTTCAGTGTCCAACTGCCGTTGCTGGATGAATGAGAAGGGCATAAAAAACCGGCATCCAGTGCCGGTTTTTTTATGACTGCGAAAACTTATGCACGTTTTACGGCGTTTTATTAGCTTAAGAAATATGTATGTAAATCATAGATTTAGATATCAATTATGTCTTTTTCCAATGAAACCGTGCACAGGTTATCCACAGAATCTCAGATCGCTTCCTTGTCCGTTGCGGTGGACAGAGGCGGCAGCGAACCCATGTCGCGTTGGGTCTGCTCATTCCAGGCCGCGGCGCGGTCGTTGAGCTCGGCAACCGCCCGTGGCCCGCTACCCTCGGCGTACATCGGCGCACCGATGACCACCGTGATCGTGCCGGGGGTTTTCGCCCAGCCGGTCTTTGGCCAGAACTTGCCGGCGTTGTGGGCGATTGGCAGTACCGGCAACTGGGCATTGACTGCCAATGCCGTCCCGCCGCGAGAGAACTTGCCCACCGTACCGAACGGAACGCGGGTGCCTTCCGGGAAGATCAACACCCAGACGTTATCCTTGAGCAACTCATCGCCCTTCTTCGCCACGTGCTTGAGTGCGGCTTTCGGGTTGTCGCGATCGATGGCGATCGGTCGCAGCATGGCCATCGCCCAACCAAAGAACGGCACATACAGCAGTTCGCGCTTGAGCACCTGGCTCAGGGGCTCGAAATAGGCCGAGAGGAAGAACGTTTCCCAGGTGCTCTGGTGGTTCGACAGAATCACACAGGGCTGTTCAGGGACGTTTTCAGCGCCTTTGACTTCAAAGCGGATGCCCAGGAACACCTTGCTCAGCCACAGTGCGCAACGGCACCAGTAGACGTTGATGAAGCGATAACGCGCCTTGAACGGCAGGAACGGCGCGATAAAAAAGCTCAGGCTGCACCACAGCAACGAGCTGGTGCCCAGCAGCAGGTAAAAAAGAAAGGTTCTGATTGCCTGCAAGATCAACATGGTCGCGTTTACCGTTGCGGGGCAATGCCCGCCTTCTAAAAAGCGCGCTCCCGAACAGTCCTTGATCAGGATGTCAGAATCGCCCTAGTTGTTGATAAGTTCTGCGGCAATCGCCGCCAGATCGTCAAAAATCAAAGTGCCTGCCGGCAGGGTCAAGCCCTGAGTCTTCTCGCCTTTCCCGGTTTTTACCAAAACTGGCTGACAGTCGACGGCTTCTGCCGCCTTCAGGTCACCGAGACTGTCGCCGACGAACCACAGGCCCGTCAGCGCCACGTCGTAATGTGCGGCAATGGTTTTAAGCATGCCGGGTTTGGGCTTGCGACATTCACAGCCTTCGTCAGGCCCGTGGGGGCAATAGACGATCAGGCCGAGTTCACCACCCTGCTCGGCCACAAGCTGGCGCAGGCGCGCGTGCATGGCGTCCAGGGTGGCGACATCGTAGTAGCCTCGAGCAATGCCCGACTGGTTGGTAGCGACCGCTACCGTCCAGCCGGCCTTGCTCAACCGCGCGATGGCTTCGATCGAGCCGGGCAGAGGAATCCACTCCTCCACCGACTTGATGTAAGCGTCGGAGTCGTAGTTGATCACCCCGTCCCGATCGAGTATCAGCAGTTTCAAGCCGTCTTACCCCAGCAACGAAATGTCGGCAACGCCCAGGAACAGGCCACGCAGACGTGCCAGCAGCGCATAACGGTTGGCACGCACCTTGGCGTCTTCTGCGTTGACCATCACGGCTTCGAAGAACGCATCCACCGGCTCGCGCAAGGCGGCCAGGCGTGCCAGCGATTCGCTGTACTGACGGGCCGCGGCCATCGGCTGCACCGCTTGATCCGCTTGCTGGATCGCCGAGTACAGGGAGAACTCGTTGGCATTGTCGAAATACTTGGCTTCGACAGTGGTCGGCACGCTGCCTTCGAGCTTGCTCAGCAGGTTCGACACACGCTTGTTCACGGCAGCCAGTGCAGCCGCTTCCGGCAACTGGCGGAACGCTTGTACCGCTTGTACACGCTGGTCGAAGTCCAGGGCAGAACCCGGCTTCAGGGCACGTACCGACAGGTAGGTGGCCACATCCACGCCTTCGTCTTCATAGCGGGCACGCAGACGGTCGAAGATGAACTCCAGGACCGAATCGGCCAGGCCGGCGCCCTTGACCTTGGTGCCGAACGCAGCGACGGCGAATGCCACGGCATCGGTCAGGTCCAGGTCGAGCTTCTTGTCGATCAGGATCCGCAGCACGCCCAATGCGGCACGGCGCAAGGCATAGGGGTCCTTGCTGCCGGTAGGCAGCATGCCGATACCGAAGATACCGACCAGGGTGTCGAGTTTGTCGGCGATAGCCACCGCCGCCCCGGTCAGGGTGACTGGCAGTTCAGCACCGGCACCGCGCGGCATGTACTGCTCGTTCAGCGCCAGCGCGACATCTTCCGGCTCGCCATCGTTGAGGGCGTAGTAGTAACCGGCAACACCTTGCATCTCCGGGAACTCACCGACCATCTCGGTCGCCAGGTCGCACTTGGACAACAGGCCAGCACGGGCCGCCCACTGTGCGTTGCCGCCAATGTGCGGGGCAATGAAGGCGGCGAGTTTGGAAACACGCTCGGCCTTGTCGTAGACGCTGCCGAGTTTTTCCTGGAACACCACGTTCTGCAGGCGCAGGTTGAAGTCTTCGAGTTTCTGCTTCTTGTCTTGCTTGAAGAAGAATTCGGCGTCGGTCAGGCGTGGGCGAACCACTTTCTCGTTACCGTCGATGATCTGCTGCGGGTCTTTGCTCTCGATGTTGGCCACGGTAATGAAACGTGGCAGCAACTTGCCGTCGACATCCAGCAGGCAGAAGTACTTCTGGTTGTCCTGCATGGTGGTGATCAGTGCTTCTTGCGGCACATCGAGGAAGCGTTCTTCGAACGAGCAGACCAGCGGCACCGGCCATTCAACCAGGGCGGTCACTTCGTCGAGCAAGGCCGGTGGCACGATCGCGGTGCCTTCCTGCAGCGTGGCAAGCTCGGCGGTACGCTTGCTGATCAGCTCGCGACGCTCGTTGGCATCGGCCAGTACATAGGCCGCGCGCAGGTCATCGAGGTAGTTGGCAGGCGAGGTGATACGCACGCTGTCCGGGTGATGGAAGCGGTGACCACGGGAGTCGCGACCGGCCTTCTGAGCGAGGATGGTGCAGTCGACCACTTGGTCGCCGAGCAGCATCACCAGCCATTGGGTCGGACGCACGAACTCTTCCTTGCGAGCGCCCCAGCGCATGCGCTTGGGAATCGGCAGGTCGTTCAGCGAGTCTTCGACGATGGTCGGCAACAGGCTGGCGGTCGGCTTGCCGGCGATGCTTTGGCTGTAACGCAGCTTGGGCCCGCTCTGGTCGATTTCGCTCAGGTCCACGCCACATTTCTTGGCGAAGCCCAGGGCCGCTTGAGTCGGGTTGCCTTCGGCATCGAAGGCCGCCTGGCGTGGCGGGCCGTCGAGGTTGATGCTGCGATCCGGCTGCTGGGTGGCCAGCGCGGTGATCAGCACGGCCAGGCGACGCGGCGCGGCGTATACGGTTTTGCTCTCGTAATTCAGGCCAGCGGCTTGCAGGCCCTTGTCGATACCGGCCAGGAATGCCTCGGCGAGGGTGTTCAGGGCCTTGGGTGGCAGCTCTTCGGTGCCCAGTTCAACCAGGAAATCTTGAACACTCATTGTGCAGCCTCCAGCTTAGCCAACACTTCATCACGCAGATCCGGGGTTGCCATCGGGAAGCCCAGCTTGGCGCGAGCCAGCAGGTAGGCCTGGGCAACGGAACGGGCCAGGGTGCGCACACGCAGAATGTATTGCTGACGAGCGGTCACCGAGATTGCCCGGCGCGCATCCAGCAGGTTGAAGGTGTGCGAGGCCTTCAGGACCATTTCGTAGCTTGGCAGCGGCAGCGGTTGCTCCAGCTCGATCAGGCGCTTGGCTTCGCTTTCATAGAAATCGAACAGTTCGAACAGCTTCTCGACGTTGGCGTGTTCGAAGTTGTAGGTCGACTGCTCCACTTCGTTCTGGTGGAACACGTCGCCGTAGGTCACCTTGCCCATCGGGCCGTCAGCCCAGACCAGGTCGTAGACCGAGTCCACGCCTTGCAGGTACATGGCCAGACGCTCGAGGCCGTAGGTGATCTCGCCGGTCACCGGGTAGCACTCGATGCCGCCTGCTTGCTGGAAATAGGTGAACTGGGTCACTTCCATGCCGTTGAGCCAGACTTCCCAGCCCAGACCCCAGGCGCCGAGGGTCGGCGATTCCCAGTTGTCTTCGACGAAACGGATGTCGTGCACCAGCGGATCCAGGCCCACGTGCTTGAGGGAGCCCAGGTACAGTTCCTGGAAGTTGTCCGGGTTCGGCTTCAGGACTACCTGGAATTGGTAGTAGTGCTGCAGACGGTTCGGGTTTTCGCCGTAGCGGCCGTCAGTCGGGCGACGACTGGGCTGCACATAAGCGGCGTTCCAGGTTTCCGGGCCGATGGCGCGCAGGAACGTGGCAGTATGGAAAGTGCCGGCGCCTACTTCCATATCGTAGGGCTGAAGTACCACACAACCTTGCTCGGCCCAGTATTGCTGGAGGGCGAGGATCAAGTCTTGGAAGGTACGCACGGCTGGCGTAGGCTGGCTCACGAAATTCACCTGTTTCTTGGGCTGCGATTTAAAGAGCGGGAGTATACCCGATTCGTTCGTGCGCACGCCCCCTGGAGCCTTATGCCACGCTGCTTTTGGTGTTCCGACGATCCGTTGTACATGGCTTATCACGATCAGGAGTGGGGCGTACCGCTACGCGATGCGCAGCGCTTGTTCGAGTTGCTTTTGCTCGAAGGGTTCCAGGCGGGCCTGTCGTGGATCACCGTACTGAAGAAGCGCGAGCGCTACCGTGAGGTGCTGTTCGGCTTCGACGTGCAGCGCGTGGCGCAGATGAGCGACGCCGAAATAGACGATCTGATGCTCGATCCGGGGATCATTCGCAACCGTCTGAAACTCAACGCCGCCCGGCGCAATGCCCAGGCCTGGCTGGCGCTGGAAGACCCGGTGGCGTTTCTCTGGTCGTTCGTCGGGGACGCGCCTGCGATCAACCATTTCAAGGATCGCAGTCAGGTTCCGGCCGTGACGCCGGTCGCCGTGGAAATGAGCAAAGGCTTGAAAAAAGCCGGGTTCACCTTTGTCGGGCCGACCATTTGCTATGCCCTGATGCAGGCATCGGGCATGGTCATGGATCACACCACCGATTGTGATCGTTACGCCACATTGGCGGCACGCGGTTAGAATGTGCGGTTCGCACACAGCACAAGAGATCAGGAGTGACCTGTGGATAAGTTGAAAGGCGCCTTGCTGGTAGGCGCTCTGCGGTTGTTTGCCCTGCTTCCGTGGCGGGCAGTACAAACGGTCGGTGCCGCGATTGGCTGGATGATGTGGAAAATCCCCAACCGCTCCCGCGACGTGGTGCGGATCAACCTCGCCAAGTGCTTCCCTGAAATGGACGCCGCCGAGCGCGAACGCCTGGTCGGGCAGAGTCTCAAGGACATCGGTAAATCCCTGACCGAAAGCGCCTGCGCCTGGATCTGGCCGGCTCAGCGCTCCATTGACCTGGTGCGTGAAGTCGAAGGCCTCGATGTGCTCAAGGCGGCGTTGGCCTCGGGCAAGGGCGTGGTCGGCATCACCAGCCATCTGGGCAACTGGGAAGTGCTGAACCATTTTTACTGCAGCCAGTGCAAGCCGATCATTTTCTACCGCCCGCCCAAGCTCAAGGCCGTGGACGAGTTGCTGCGCAAGCAACGGGTGCAATTGGGCAACCGGGTTGCCGCTTCGACCAAGGAAGGCATCCTCAGTGTCATCAAGGAAGTCCGTAAAGGCGGGGCTGTTGGCATTCCGGCCGACCCGGAGCCGGCCGAATCCGCCGGTATCTTCGTGCCCTTCTTCGCCACCAAGGCCCTGACCAGCAAGTTTGTGCCAAACATGCTGGCCGGCGGCAAAGCCGTTGGTGTGTTCCTGCATGCCCTGCGCCTGCCGGATGGTTCAGGTTACAAAGTGATTCTGGAAGCGGCGCCAGAGGCCATGTACAGCACCGATACCGAGACCTCCTGCGCGGCCATGAGCCAGGTGGTCGAGCGGTACGTGCGCGCTTATCCGAGCCAGTACATGTGGAGCATGAAGCGCTTCAAGAAACGCCCGCCGGGTGAAGCGCGCTGGTACTGAGTTGGCCAGGCCGACCTGTGGATAACCCGGCTCAGGCGCACGCTACTCACTGCGCCTGGCGTTCGAGCTTTTTCAGAAACACGGTCATTTCCTTTTCTGCCTGCTTGTCGCCATGGACGCGGGCGGCTTCAAGTCCTTGCTCCCAGGCCTGGCGTGCGGCTGGATAATCCTTCAGCGCCAGATGGGCCTTGCCCAATAGCTTCCAGGCCGCGGAGTATTTCGGATCGAATTCGACGCAGCGCTGGAAATGTTCGGCAGCCTTGGCATTTTCCCCAAGATCCAGATAGCCCTTGCCCAACCCGAACCGCAGCAGCGAGTTATCCACACCCTTGGCGAGCATTTTTTCCAGGGATTCGAGCATGGGTAATGTCCTTCAATTGGAAGTGAAAGGCTTCTGTGGCGAGGGAGCTTGCTCCCGCTCGAGCGCGAAGCGGTCGCAATCCGCAATCCGGGTTGTACCTGACAATCCGCGATCAAAGGTTTTACGACTGCTTCGCAGCCGAGCGGGAGCAAGCTCCCTCGCCACAAATGAGCGTCAGCCGGGGATCAGAAGAAGCTCAGCCCCACGTGGAACAACTTCTCCACATCGCGAATGTGCTTTTTATCCACAAGGAACAGAATCACGTGGTCGCCCGCTTCGATCACGGTGTCGTCGTGGGCGATCAGCACTTTTTCGTCGCGAATGATCGCGCCGATGGTGGTGCCAGGCGGCAAGGCGATGTTTTCGATGGCCTTGCCGATGACCTTGCTCGACTTCATATCGCCATGGGCAATGGCTTCGATGGCTTCTGCCGCGCCACGTCGCAGGGAATGCACGCTGACGATATCGCCGCGACGTACGTGCGCCAGCAAGGTACCGATGGTCGCCAGCTGGGGGCTGATGGCAATGTCGATGTCACCGCCCTGGATCAGGTCGACATAGGCCGGGTTGTTGATGATGGTCATCACCTTTTTGGCACCCAGGCGTTTGGCCAGCAGCGACGACATGATGTTGGCTTCGTCGTCGTTGGTCAGGGCCAGGAAGATATCGGCGTCGGCGATGTTCTCTTCCATCAGCAAGTCGCGGTCCGAGGCACTGCCCTGCAGTACGACCGTGCTGTCGAGGGTGTCCGACAGGTAGCGGCAGCGCGCCGGGTTCATTTCGATGATCTTCACTTGGTAACGGCTTTCGATGGCTTCGGCCAAGCGCTCGCCGATCTGTCCGCCGCCGGCGATCACGATGCGTTTGTAGCTTTCATCGAGGCGGCGCATTTCGCTCATCACTGCACGAATATTCGCTTTGGCTGCGATGAAAAATACTTCGTCATCGGCTTCGATCACCGTATCGCCTTGCGGCAGGAGCGGGCGATCGCGTCGGAAAATCGCTGCGACGCGGGTGTCGACGTTGGGCATGTGCTCGCGCAATTGACGCAGTTGATGACCCACCAGCGGTCCGCCGTAGTACGCCTTGACCGCCACCAGTTGGGCCTTGCCCTCGGCGAAGTCGATCACCTGCAGGGCGCCGGGGTGTTCGATCAGGCGCTTGATATAGTTGGTCACCACTTGTTCCGGGCTGATCAACACGTCCACCGGAATCGCATCGTTGTCGAACAGGCCGGCGCGGGTCAGGTACGCGGCTTCGCGAACCCGGGCAATCTTGGTCGGCGTGTGGAACAGGGTGTGGGCGACCTGGCAGGCGACCATGTTGGTTTCGTCGCTGTTGGTCACCGCGACCAGCATGTCGGCGTCATCGGCGCCCGCCTGACGGAGCACGGTCGGCAACGAGCCGCGCCCTTGCACCGTCCGAATGTCGAGGCGATCACCGAGGTCGCGCAGGCGTTCGCCGTCGGTGTCGACCACGGTGATGTCATTCGCTTCACTGGCCAGGTGTTCTGCCAGCGTACCGCCAACCTGACCTGCGCCGAGGATGATGATCTTCATCCAGTCACTCCCTTAAAACCGTTTAGCCGCGTGTGGCGGCGATCTTGATCAGCTTGGCGTAATAGAACCCGTCGTGCCCACCTTCTTGCGCGAGCAACTGGCGGCCGTGGGGTTGCTTGATGCCGGCCTGGCTGGCGATGTCCAGTTCGCGAGCACCCGGGGTGCGGCCCAGGAAGGCTTCGATGACTTCGGTGTTCTCGGTGGGCAATGTGGAGCAGGTGGCGTAAAGCAGAATGCCACCGACTTCCAGGGTCGGCCACAGGGCATCGAGCAGTTCGCCCTGAAGCACCGCCAACGCCGCGATGTCATCCGGTTGACGGGTCAGCTTGATGTCCGGATGGCGGCGAATCACGCCAGTGGCCGAGCATGGCGCATCGAGCAGGATGCGCTGGAACGACTTGCCGTCCCACCAGGCTTGGGTGTCGCGGCCATCGGCGGCGATCAGTTCGGCGTTCAGCCCCAGTCGCTCAAGGTTTTCCTTCACCCGTACCAGGCGTTTGGCTTCCAGGTCCACCGCCACCACGCCCGCGAGTGCAGGCTCGACTTCGAGAATGTGGCAGGTCTTGCCGCCCGGTGCGCAGCAGGCATCGAGCACTCGTTGGCCTGGTGCCAGGTCCAGCAGGTCAGCGGCCAGTTGTGCGGCCTCGTCCTGCACGCTGATCCAGCCTTCGGCAAAGCCGGGTAGCTTGCGCACGTCACCCGGTTCCTCGAGCACGATACCGTCCTGGCTGAACAGGCACGGCTGGGCAGCCACACCCGCATCGCCCAGCAACGCGAGGTAGGCATCGCGGGCATGATGGCGACGGTTGACCCGCAGAATCATCGGTGGGTGCGCGTTGTTCGCGGCACAAATGGCTTCCCATTGCTGGGGCCAGAAGGCCTTGAGGGACTTTTGCAGCCAGCGCGGATGGGCGGTGCGAACCACCGGGTCGTGTTCAAGCTCGGCCAGCAGCGCTTCGCTCTCACGCTGGGCGCGGCGCAGTACAGCGTTGAGCAGGGCCTTGGCCCATGGTTTTTTCAGCTTGTCGGCGCACCCCACGGTTTCGCCGATGGCCGCGTGGGCCGGGACTCGGGTGTAAAGCAGCTGATACAACCCCACCAGCAGCAGCGCCTCGACATCGGCATCGGCGGCCTTGAACGGTTTTTGCAGCAGCTTGCTCGCCAGTGCCGACAAGCGCGGCTGCCAGCGTGCAGTACCAAAGGCCAGGTCCTGGGTGAAGCCGCGGTCGCGGTCTTCGACCTTGTCCATTTGCGTCGGCAAAGAACTGTTGAGCGAGGCTTTTCCGCTGAGAACGGCAGCCAATGCCTTGGCGGCGGCCAGACGTGGATTCATTGGGCGTCCACCGCTTGACCGAGCACGGTACCGATGGCGAACTTCTCGCGACGGCTGTTGAACAAATCGCTGAAGTTAAGCGCCTTGCCACCGGGCAATTGCAGGCGGGTCAGGCACAGCGTCTGCTCACCGCAGGCAACGATCAAGCCGTCCTTGCTGGCACCCAGGACTTCGCCCGGTGCGCCTTTGCCGTCGGCCAGGCTGGCTGCGAGGACTTTCAAGGCCTCGCCATTGAGCGTGCTGTGGCAGATCGGCCACGGGTTGAACGCACGAACCAGGCGCTCCAGCTCAACGGCCGGGCGACTCCAGTCGATACGTGCCTCGTCCTTGTTCAATTTGTGGGCGTAGGTGGCGAGGCTGTCGTCCTGCACTTCACCTTCCAGCGTCCCCGCTGCCAGCCCGGCAATGGCCTGGATCACGGCGGGCGGACCCATTTCGGCCAGGCGGTCGTGCAGCATGCCGCCGGTGTCCTGGGCGCTGATCGGTGTGCTGACCTTGAGCAGCATCGGCCCGGTGTCCAGGCCGGCTTCCATGCGCATCACGGTCACGCCGCTTTCACCATCGCCCGCTTCGACGGCGCGCTGGATCGGCGCCGCACCGCGCCAGCGTGGCAGCAGGGAGGCGTGACTGTTGATGCAACCCAGGCGCGGGATATCCAGCACCACCTGCGGCAGGATCAAGCCATAGGCGACCACTACCATCAAGTCCGGCTTCAGCGCCGCCAGTTCTGCCTGAGCCTCGGCATTGCGCAGGGTCGGCGGTTGCAGCACCGGGATGTTGTGTTCCAGAGCCAGTTGCTTGACCGGGCTGGGCATCAGTTTTTGCCCGCGACCTGCCGGACGGTCCGGCTGGGTGTAGACCGCGACGATCTCGTAAGGGCTGGCGAGCAGGGCCTTGAGGTGTTCGGCGGCAAATTCGGGGGTGCCGGCAAAGACGATGCGCAGTGGCTCAGTCATTGAAACTCTCGATTACAAAACGGTCACAAAAGAAAAAGGCTTGCCGCAGCAAGCCTTTGGAAGAAAGGAATCAAGCGTTCTGGCGATGGAGCTTTTCCAGCTTCTTCTTGATCCGGTCGCGTTTGAGCGTGGACAGGTAGTCGACGAACAATTTGCCGTTCAGGTGGTCGCATTCATGCTGGATGCACACCGCCAGCAGGCCTTCGGCGATGAGCTCGTACGGCTTGCCGTCGCGATCCAGGGCCTTGATCTTGACCTTCTGCGGACGATCGACGTTTTCATAGAAGCCCGGTACCGAGAGGCAGCCTTCCTGATACTGATCCATCTCGTCGGTCAGGGTTTCGAATTCGGGGTTGATGAACACCCGGGGTTCGCTACGGTCTTCGGACAGGTCCATGACCACGATACGTTTGTGCACGTTGACCTGGGTCGCTGCGAGGCCGATGCCTGGAGCTTCATACATTGTTTCAAACATGTCATCGACCAACTGCCGCACTTCGTCGTCCACTACGGTCACCGGTTTGGCGATCGTACGCAGGCGCGGGTCGGGGAATTCGAGGATGTTCAAAATGGCCATAAGCGTAATTGCTGCACGTGTGAAGTAAGGTCAGGGCCGATCGCCTGGTGGCTGCGATGAGGCCGGCGACGGCTGTAAAACGTCGCCCCCTGGGGAGCGAGCCACAGAGGCTCTGGCGTTTTACGCGAACCTACATAATAAAGGGATTCACCGCATGAGGAAATCACTACTCGCCCTGCTGCTTCTGGTCTCGGCCGGTTTCGCGCATGGGCAAGTACAACTTCGCGAGGGTTTTCCTGCGCAATACACCGTCATGGTCGGTGACACACTCTGGGACATCTCCGGCAAATACCTGCGTGAGCCCTGGAAATGGCCCGAGCTCTGGCAGGTCAACCCGCACATTGAAAACCCCAACCTCATCTACCCCGGCGACACACTGTCGCTGGTCTACATCGACGGGCAGCCACGCCTGACCCTCAATCGCGGCGCCTCGCGGGGCACCGTCAAGCTTTCACCACAGGTTCGTCGCGCACCTGTGGTCGACGCCATCGCCAGCATTCCGCTGCATGCGATCAACAGCTTCCTGCTGGGCAACCGCATCGTCGACAAGGCGCAGGATTTCGACCGCGCGCCCTACGTCGTGGCCGGTGATGACGAGCGGGTGCTCAGTGGCGGCGGTGACCGGGTGTTCGCCCGCGGCACCTTTGATCCAGCGCAGTCGGTGTACGGCATCTTCCGTCAGGGCAAGGTGTACACCGATCCGCAGAGCCAGGAGCTATTAGGCATCAACGCCGATGACATCGGCACGGGCGAGATCATCGATACCCAGGGTGATATCACCACCCTCGCCTTGCAGCGTACTACCCAAGAGGTTCGACTCGGTGATCGGCTGTTGAGTGGCGAGGAACGGGCGATCAATTCGACCTTCATGCCCGCTGCCCCCGCTTCCGAGGTTCAGGGCTTGATCATCGACGTGCCGCGGGGCGTGACCCAGATCGGTGTGCTGGATGTGGTGACCCTCAACAAGGGGCGTCGCGACGGGTTGACCGAGGGCAACGTGTTGGCGGTGATGAAGACCGGTGAGACCGTGCGCGACCAAGTGGCCGGCGATGAAGTGAAAATGCCCGATGAGCGCGCCGGTCTGTTGATGGTTTTCCGGACCTACGAAAAGCTCAGCTATGGCCTGGTGCTCAGTGCTTCACGATCCCTGGCGGTGATGGACAAGGTACGCAATCCGTAAAAGACTCAACAAGTTACCAACAGACTTATCCACAGCTTGTTCCCGGCTCTACAGGCCACTCACGATCAAGGATGATCTTATGTCGCAGTCTGCATGCGGGTCGGTTTCACCGGCGGAACTGGAAGCCCGTTTACGTTTGCATCGCCTGCCGGAGCTCGGCCCGCGACGGTTTCAAAAGCTGCTGGAAGCCTTTGGCTCGGCCTCCAAAGCCATCAGTGCGCCGGCCAGTGCCTGGCGTGCCCTGGGGTTGCCAGTGGCGTGTGCCGAGGCCCGGCGCAGTCCGCTGATTCGTGATGCTGCCTATCATGCACTGGCCTGGTTAGAGCATGAGGGCCAGCATTTATTGATGCTTGGTCAGCCAGGCTACCCGGCATTGCTGGCAGAGATCAGTGATCCGCCACCGCTGTTGTTTGTCGCGGGTGATCCCGCGATTCTGGACAAACCGCAATTGGCGATCGTCGGCAGCCGGCGCGCATCGAGACCGGGAATGGACACCGCCGTAGCATTTTCGCGCAGCCTGGCAGGCGCCGGTTTTGTCATCACCAGTGGCTTGGCGCTGGGTATCGATGCCGTCGCCCATCAAGCCGCCCTGGATGTCGGAGGGCAAACGGTCGGGGTGCTCGGCACGGGCCTGGAAAATTTTTATCCACAGCGCAATCGGCGAATTTTTGACGCGATGCTCGCGTACGGCAGTGCGGTGGTTTCCGAGTTCCCGCTGGATGCCGGTCCGCACGCCAGCAACTTCCCACGTCGCAACCGGATCATCAGTGGCTTGTCCCTCGGCGTGTTGGTGGTCGAGGCCAGTGTCGCCAGCGGCTCGTTGATCACGGCAAGGCTGGCGGCGGAGCAAGGGCGCGAGGTCTACGCGATTCCAGGGTCGATCCATCATCCCGCTGCCCGTGGCTGTCATCAATTGATTCGCGATGGCGCAGTGCTGGTGGAAACCATCGAGCACATTCTCGAAGGCCTGCGCGGTTGGCAATACCTGCCGTTATCCACAGAGGCACCGGAACCTGTCGATCACCCGCTGCTGTGCCTGCTGTTTGCCGCTGCGCACACCAGCGAAGCCTTGGCTGATGCAGCCGGTTGGCCCTTGCCCAAGGTCCTGATTGCACTGACCGAGCTGGAAATGGATGGGCGAGCGGTGTGCGAAGGCGGACGCTGGTTTGCACGCCTAAGCTAGTTTCATGAGCTGGGTTTTATAAGGAAGATCGGTAAACTGCGCGCAGCTTAATTTTGGAGAGTTGGTCATGGTCAACAGTTGGCGTGTGCAACAAGCCGCACAAGCAGTTCGCGCAGGCGCGGTGATTGCCTATCCAACCGAAGCTGTGTGGGGCCTGGGGTGCGACCCGTGGGACGAAGAGGCGGTGTATCGCTTGCTGGCGATCAAGGGGCGCTCGGTGGACAAGGGCCTGATCCTGATTGCCGACAATATTCGCCAGTTCGACTTCCTGTTCGAAGATTTTCCGGATCTGTGGCTCGATCGCATGGCCAGTACCTGGCCGGGGCCGAACACCTGGCTGGTCCCCCATCAGAACTTGCTGCCGCAATGGATCACCGGGGTCCATGAGACCGTGGCCTTGCGTGTCAGCGATCACCCGCTGGTTCGGGATTTGTGCGCGTTGGTCGGGCCACTGGTGTCGACCTCCGCCAACCCTCAGGGGCGGCCGGCGGCGCGCACGCGGATTCGCGTCGAGCAGTATTTCCGCGGGCAAGTCGACCTGGTGCTCGGCGGGAATCTGGGCGGCCGTAAAAATCCGAGCGTGATACGCGACCTGGCGACCGGTCAGGTGGTGCGCGCGGGCTGAGGCCCTGCGACGAGGGGGATGTCCCCTCGCCGCCCTTCAGGTTTAAGGCAGCAACACTGTCGACCCAGTAGTGCGTCGCGCCGACAACTCAGTCTGCGCCTTCGCCGCGTCAGCCAGTGAGTAACGCTGGCTGATGTCGACCCTGAGCTTGCCGTCGATGATCATTGCAAACAGCTCATCGGCCATCGTTTGCAGGTTTTCAGCGTTGTTGGCGTAAGTCCCCAGGGTGGGACGGGTGACATACAGCGAGCCCTTCGCCGCCAGAATCCCCAGGTTCACCCCGTCCACCGCTCCCGAGGCGTTGCCGAAGCTCACCACCAGCCCGCGTGGTGCCGTGCAATCGAGTGAGGTCAGCCAGGTGTCCTTGCCGACGCCGTCGTAGACCACCGGACATTTCTTGCCGTCCGTCAGCTCCAGCACCCGTTGAGCGACGTCTTCATGGCTGTAGTCAATCGTTGCCCAGGCACCGTTGGCCTTGGCCAGCGCGGCTTTTTCCGGAGAGCTGACGGTGCCGATCAGCTTCACGCCCAAGGCCTTGGCCCATTGGCAGGCCAACGAACCGACACCACCGGCAGCGGCGTGGAACAGGATGGTTTCGCCACCCTTGAGTTCATAGGTCTGACGCAACAGGTACTGCACGGTCAGCCCTTTGAGCATGACGCCTGCGGCCTGTTCGAAGCTGATAGCATCCGGCAGGTGCACCAGGTTGTCTTGTGGCAAGGTATGCAGGTCGCTGTAGGCCCCCAGCGGGCCGCTGCCATATGCCACGCGGTCACCGACCTTGAAGCGCGTCACGTCACGGCCCACCGCATCGACCACGCCAGCACCTTCTGCGCCAAGGCCCGATGGCAGGGCCGGCGGAGCATAGAGCCCGCTACGGAAGTAGGTGTCGATGAAGTTCAGGCCGATGGCCTTGTTGCTGACACGCACCTGCTGCGGGCCCGGTTCGGTCGGCTGATAATCCACATACTCAAGCACTTCGGGGCCGCCGTGGGCGCGGAACTGGATACGTTTGGCCATCTGCACTCTCCTTGGGTGGTATTGCGTAGCGCCCTATCGGACTCCTAAGCTTGATCTTCGTCAACTGCGGCGGGCACGGGTGCAGTGGTATGCTACGCGCCCATTTGCGCTGGCCGCCGTTCTGATCGAGCGCCGCGTAGCTTTGCCCGATTCAAGGTGATGCCATGACTACCCGCACCGAAGCCGTTAAAGCCTATCTGCTCGACCTGCAAGACCGCATTTGTGCTGCGCTGGAAACCGAAGACGGTGGCACGCACTTCGTCGAAGACGCCTGGACCCGCCCAGCCGGCGGTGGCGGTCGAACGCGGGTGATCGAGAACGGTGCAGTGATCGAGAAAGGCGGCGTCAATTTTTCCCACGTCTTTGGCAGTGGTCTACCGCCGTCCGCCAGTGCTCATCGGCCAGAATTGGCCGGACGCGGCTTCGAAGCCCTCGGCGTGTCGCTGGTGATTCACCCGCACAATCCTCATGTGCCGACTTCCCACGCCAATGTGCGTTTTTTCATCGCTGAGAAAGAAGGTGAAGAGCCGGTCTGGTGGTTTGGCGGCGGCTTTGACCTGACCCCTTACTACGGCAACATCGATGACTGCGTGCACTGGCATCGCGTGGCTGCCGAGGCGTGCGCGCCGTTCGGGCCGGACGTCTACAGCCGG
The DNA here is from genome assembly GCF_900187415.1 of Pseudomonas sp. Irchel s3b6. Lineage (NCBI taxonomy): Bacteria > Pseudomonadati > Pseudomonadota > Gammaproteobacteria > Pseudomonadales > Pseudomonadaceae > Pseudomonas > Pseudomonas sp. Irchel s3b6. Next base: position 20,719 of record NZ_FYDM01000018.1, read on the forward strand.
TACAAGGACTGGTGCGACAGCTACTTCCACATCAAGCATCGTAATGAACCCCGGGGCATCGGCGGTCTGTTCTTCGATGACCTGAACGAGTGGGATTTCGACACCTGCTTCGCCTTTATGCGCGCCATTGGCGACGCCTACATCGACGCTTATCTGCCGATTGTGCAACAGCGCAAGACCCAGGCCTTCACCGAGCAACAGCGTGAGTTCCAGGAGTTCCGCCGTGGGCGTTACGTCGAGTTCAACCTGGTTTACGACCGAGGCACCCTGTTCGGCCTGCAATCGGGCGGGCGTACCGAATCGATCCTGATGTCGTTGCCGCCGCAAGTCCGTTGGGGCTATGACTGGAAGCCCGAGCCTGGTAGCGAAGAAGCGCGCCTGACCGAGTATTTCCTGCAAGACCGCGACTGGCTGGCTGAGGCCTGAACGAGGAATCCCGATGGACCGTTATGTCGTTTTCGGTAACCCGATTGGTCACAGCAAATCGCCATTGATCCATCGCCTGTTCGCGAAACAGACCGCTCAGCATCTGGACTACAACACCCTGTTGGCGCCACTGGATGACTTTACAGGCTGTGCCCGGGCGTTTTTCAGCGACGGGTGCGGTGCCAATGTCACGGTGCCGTTCAAGGAAGAGGCCTATCGCCTGGCCGATAGCCTGACAGCGCGGGCGCAGCGGGCCGGGGCGGTCAACACCCTGAGCAAACTGGCCGATGGCAGTCTGTTGGGGGACAACACCGATGGTGCCGGACTGGTGCGGGACCTGACGGTCAACGCCGGGTTCAGCCTGCGCGGTAAACGCATTCTGCTGCTGGGCGCGGGTGGCGCGGTACGGGGTGCGCTGGAGCCGCTACTGGCCGAGCAGCCATCGTCGGTGATCATCGCCAATCGTACGGTAGAAAAGGCTGAGCGGCTGGCTGAACTGTTCGCCGACCTGGGGCCTGTGTCTGCCAGTGGCTTCGACTGGCTGCGTGAGCCGGTGGACCTGATCATCAATGCGACGTCGGCCAGTCTGTCAGGTGATGTACCGCCCATTGCCAGCAGCCTGATCGAACCTGGCAAGACGGTGTGCTACGACATGATGTACGGCAAGGATCCCACCTCGTTCTGCCGTTGGGCCAGCGAACAGGGCGCTGCGGTGGCGATGGATGGTTTGGGCATGCTCGCCGAGCAGGCGGCCGAAGCCTTTTTCCTGTGGCGTGGTGTGCGCCCGGACACGGCGCCGGTGCTGGCCGAGTTGCGACGCCAGTTGGCGCTATAATGACTTCGCGGGCAAGCTCGCGAATGGCCACGACGCCAATGCTGGATCAGTCCTCAAACCGGATCGGGCACTTCTGCGCCCCTTCGAGTTTTCTCAGTTCCTCGACCACATGCCCACGCGCTCGGCGCAGGGTCAGGCTGCGGTCCTGCCTGAGCAACCTTCGTGCTTCCTGGTGCAGCATTTCCACGCCTGAATAGTCGATGAAGTTGATGTACTGGGCCTCAATCACCACCTTCAGGCCTTTCGTGCGTTGCAGGCGTACTTGCAGGTAATGGCTGGCGCCGAAAAAAATCGAGCCGCCAACCCGCAGAATCTCTTCATCACCTTCGCTCCATTGCTGCACGCGGGGCTGCGAGGTGCGCTTGAGGTAGAAAAACAGCGACACCAGCACCCCGGCATAGATCGCTGTTTGTAGTTCCAGCAACAGCGTGGCGACGCAGGTCAGTGCCATTACTACAAATTCGGCCCGGCTGACCCGGAACAAGGCTCGAATGCCGCGATGATCCACCAACCCCCAACAGATCAGCAAAATGCTGCCAGCCATGGCGGGGATCGGGATATGCGCGATGAGAGAAGCGCCGGCCACGGCGAACAACGCAACCCACAGCGCGGAGAACACCCCGGCCAAGGGTGAGCAGGCACCTGCCTCATAACTCAAGCCCGAACGGGTAAATGAGCCTGCCGACAAGGAGCCTGAGAAAAAACTGCCAACGATATTGGAAAGGCCCTGCGCGCGAACCTCCTGGTTCGCATCGAGCAGCTGTTGTGAACGTGCCGACAACGAGCGGGCGATCGACAGACTGGTCACCAGCCCGAGCATGCCGACGGCCACCGCGCTGGGCAGCAGACGCAACATCAGGTCCAGGTCCAGTGGCAGTGGACTCAGGGGTGGCCAGCGGCCGACGAACGAACTGACCAGATGCACATGGCCAAACATCGAGGGCCACAGCCACACGACGACTGCGCTGAGCACCAGCGTGATCAGCAGGCTCGGCCAGCGAGGCAGCAGCAGTTTCAGGGCGATGCCCACTGCCAGTGTGCCGAGCCCCAGCACCAGCGACGGTTTATCCAACGCATCGACATGACTGACCAACGACACCAGGCTGTTGAGCGCAGTCGCCTGATTCGGCAGGTCCAGCCCCAGCAGGTTGGGCAACTGCCCGAGGGCGATCACCACCGCCGCGCCCAGGGTGAACCCCAGCACCACGGAATGGGAGACGAAGTTCACCAAGGCGCCGAAGCGCAGCAGGCCGAGCAGCCACTGGAAAACGCCAGCGAGGAACGTCAGCAACAGGATCAGTGTGATGTAGTCCTGTGACTCGGGCACAGCCAGAGGACTGACACTGGCGTACAGAACAATGGAGATGGCTGCCGTAGGGCCACAGATCAAATGCCAGGAGGAGCCCCACAGACAGGCGATCAGGACCGGGACGATGGCAGCATAAAGGCCATATTCCGGCGGCAGGCCAGCGATCAGCGCATAGGCAATGGATTGCGGTAACGCAAGAATCGCCCCACTCAGGCCTACAACCAGGTCACGTCCAACGCTGGCGCGGGTTTGCCGGGGCAGCCAGCGAAGAAAGGGAAAGAGCGAATGGCGACTGGGGATTGCCATGGGGCCTCTTGGTCGGAATCGTTCAAAGGCGACAGGATAAAGCATTGTAGCGAGGGAGCTTGCTCCCGCTGGGTTGCAAAGCAACCCAAAAACCGCCCACTCCGGTTCTCTCGGGTGCAATGCGGTGTTCGGGTTTGCGACCGCTTCGCGCTCGAGCGGGGGCAAGCTCCCTCGCCACCCTTGAGGTAGCGCATATTCAGTTGCACGTTCATCGGGTGCGGGGTCCAGCCGAGAAAGGTTACGAATTTCTGTTTTTTCACCGCGCGCAGACTCGCTGACGGGCTTGGCCCTGCCGGCGATTGCGGTGTAGCGTTGTGTCAGGGAAATGAATTCCGATACACGAGAGCACTATGCAAAGGATCAAGGGCTACCACGCCCACGTTTATTTCGACGCGAACACGATCGACCAGGCGCGGGCCTTGTGTGAGCAGGCTGCGCAGCTGTTTCCGCTGAAGATGGGGCGGGTTCACGAACGGCCTGTCGGCCCACATCCGGACTGGAGTTGTCAGTTGGCGTTCGAGCCGCAGTATCTGGGCGTGGTGTTGCCGTGGCTGGCGCTCAATCGCAAAGGCTTGGTGGTGTTCTTGCATCCCGACACCGGTGATGACCTGGCCGATCACACCGACCACGCCGTCTGGATGGGCGCTATCCGGCCGCTGGATTTGTCGATGTTTTGAGCGAGCCGGATCGCTCCCACGCGCGAACGCGGGAACGATCCGGCAGGTTTCAACCGACGCGAGCGTTGCGCACGCCTTCGGACAGCGCCGAACACAGGCGTAATACGTCATCAATGGCTTGCTGCGGCGTGGCCGCATTGGCGATATGGTCGATCAGCGCCGACCCCACGACCACGCCGTCGGCCAGGCGGGCGATGGACGCCGCTTGCTCTGGGGTACGGATACCGAAGCCGATGCTGATCGGCAGGTCGGTATGGCGACGCAGACGGGCCACCGCTTCTTCGACGTGTTCCAGCGTGGCTGCACCTGCGCCCGTCACGCCTGCCACCGATACGTAGTAAACGAATCCGGAGCTGCCGTTGAGCACGGTCGGCAGGCGCACGTCGTCGGTGGTCGGGGTGGTCAGGCGGATGAAGTCGATGCCAGCCGCTTGTGCCGGGTCGCACAGCTCGCCGTTATGCTCGGGTGGCATGTCGACCACGATCAGGCCATCAACGCCGGCTTCCTTGGCCTCCGCGATGAAGCGCGGAACGCCGTAATGGTGGATCGGGTTGAAGTAACCCATCAGCACCAGTGGCGTGTCGTTGTTGCCTTCACGGAACTCGCGGACCATTTGCAGGGTTTTCGCCAGGTTCTGCTTGGCGCCCAAGGCGCGGATGTTGGCGAGCTGGATCGCCGGGCCATCGGCCATCGGATCGGTGAAGGGCATGCCCAACTCGATCACGTCGGCACCGGCCTCTGGCAGCCCCTTGAGGATCGCCAGTGAGGTGTCATAGCTCGGGTCGCCAGCGGTGACGAAGGTCACCAGGGCCGCGCGGTTCTGTTCCTTGAGTTCGGCAAAGCGCTTTTGCAGGCGGCTCATCAGTGTTTCTCCTGCTGGGACTGTTCCATATGGTGCATCACAGTTTGCATGTCTTTGTCGCCACGACCGGACAGGTTGACCACCATCAGGTGATCCTTGGGCAAGGTCGGTGCGCGTTTGAACACTTCGGCCAGGGCGTGGGCGCTTTCCAATGCAGGAATAATCCCTTCCAGGCGGCAGCATTGGTGGAAGGCTGCGAGGGCTTCGTCGTCGGTCACCGAGGTGTACTGAACGCGGCCGATGTCATGCAACCAGGCGTGTTCAGGGCCGATGCCCGGGTAGTCGAGGCCAGCGGAGATCGAGTGGGCGTCGATGATCTGGCCATCGTCGTCCTGTAGCAGGAAGGTACGGTTGCCGTGCAGTACACCGGGTACGCCGCCGTTCAGGCTGGCAGCGTGCTTGCCGGTTTCAATGCCGTAGCCGGCGGCTTCGACACCGATGATCTCGACGCTCTTGTCATCAAGGAACGGGTGGAACAGGCCCATGGCATTGGAGCCGCCGCCGATGCACGCCACCAGGCTGTCCGGCAGGCGGCCTTCCTGGGCTTGCAGCTGCTCGCGGGTTTCCTTGCCGATCACGGCCTGGAAGTCGCGGACCATTGCCGGGTACGGATGCGGGCCGGCCACAGTGCCGATCAGGTAGAACGTGCTGTCGACGTTGGTGACCCAGTCACGCAGGGCTTCATTCATCGCGTCTTTCAGGGTGCCCGTACCCGCCACTACCGGGATGACTTCGGCGCCCAGCAGTTTCATGCGGAACACGTTGGCCTGTTGGCGTTCGATGTCCGTGGTGCCCATGTAGATCACACAATCCAGGCCAAAGCGCGCGGCCACGGTGGCCGTGGCCACGCCGTGCATGCCGGCGCCGGTCTCGGCGATGATGCGTTTCTTGCCCATGCGCCGCGCCAGCAGAATCTGGCCGATGCAGTTGTTGATCTTGTGCGCGCCGGTGTGGTTCAGCTCTTCGCGCTTGAGGTAAATCTTGGCGCCACCGCAGAATTCGGTCAGGCGTTCGGCAAAGTACAGCGGGCTTGGGCGTCCGACGTAATCGCGCTGGAAGTAGGCCAATTCTTCCTTGAATGCAGGATCTTCCTTGGCGGCTTCGTATTCGCGGGCCAGGTCGAGGATCAACGGCATCAGGGTTTCGGCAACGTAGCGGCCGCCGAACGCGCCAAACAGGCCGTTGGCATCAGGGCCGTTGCGCAGATTAGTCTGGGTCATGGGGCGCTCCAGGTGAATGCATGAAGTGACAATGGGGTTCACTCTACCCCTGACGTTCTGCGCTGAAAACCGATAAGATCGCCACAACCTGTCAGGAAAACTCACAGATAAAATGAGCCACGACCTTCCCCCGCTCAATGCCTTGCGCGCCTTCGAGGCGACGGCCCGCTTGAACAGCGTCAGTCAGGCGGCGGAGCAATTGCATGTCACCCATGGTGCGGTCAGCCGGCAATTGAAAGTGCTGGAGGCGCATCTGGGGGTCAGCCTGTTCGTCAAGGACGGACGCGGCCTGAAACTCACAGATGCGGGTGTGCGTTTGCGCGATGCCAGCGGCGAGGCTTTTGAGCGTTTGCGCACGGTGTGCAGCGAACTGACCCAAGGCCATGCCGATGCGCCGTTCGTGCTCGGGTGTTCAGGCAGCTTGCTGGCGCGCTGGTTCATACCACGCCTGGGCCGGCTGAATGCCGACCTGCCGGATCTGCGCTTGCACCTGTCGGCGGGTGAAGGCGATCTTGATCCGCGTCGACCGGGGCTGGATGCCTTGTTGGTGTTTGCCGAGCCGCCCTGGCCGGCGGACATGCACGTATATGAGCTGACCAGCGAGCGCATCGGCCCGGTGCTGAGCCCCCGCTTCGCTGGTTACGAAGCGCTGCGCCAGGCACCGGCCAGCGCCCTGCTCAACGAACCCTTGCTGCACACCACCTCACGCCCGCAGGCCTGGCCCAGCTGGGCACAACGTAATGACCTCGACGCCAGGGCGTTGAAGTACGGGCAGGGCTTCGAGCATTTGTACTACCTGTTGGAGGCGGCGGTGGCCGGTCTGGGGGTGGCGATTGCCCCGCAGCCGCTGGTGGCCGAGGATTTGAAGGCCGGTCGCCTGGTGGCGCCCTGGGGTTTTTCCGAAACCCCGGCGCAACTGGCATTGTGGCTACCCAAGCGCGCCGCGGATGGGCGCGCTCGGCAGTTGGCGCAATGGCTCAAGAACGAGCTGCAGCAGACGCTTTAGCGACTGCGTTTGCACAGCAGATAAGCCGCCAGCAAACCCAGTGCGCCGACCGCGACACCGGTCGTGGTCCATGGGTGTTGCTGAGCATAATCGCGGGTCGCGATCCCGGTTTCACGGGTTTTGACTTTGACTTCTTCGTACGCATCGCTGAGCAGGCTGCGCGAGTGTCTCAGCGCGTTCTCGGCGTTGCTTTTCAGGCTTTTGAGGGTTTTCAGCGACTCGTCCGAGGCATCACTCTTCAGGTTTTCCAACGACTTGAGCAGACTCTCGATCTCAGCTTCCATGCTTTGCAATGAGGCTTTACGTAGCGAGGTGTTGGCCATGGTGACTCTCCTGCATTGATTGAGTGGCGTGTGTGGGTTGGGACTCCAGCCGTTCCTGAAAGTGCAGAAAATCTGAACCGGTCCATGGCCGTGGCCTGCAGAAGAAATACAAAAAATCACTGCTAGGCTGTAGGTACCTTCAAGGAGAACGCCATGACTGACCATCACACTTACAAGAAAATCGAACTGGTTGGCTCGTCCCCCACCAGCATAGAAGAGGCCATCAATAACGCACTGGCCGAGGCCAGCAAGAGCATCAAGCATATGGAGTGGTTCGAGGTGACTGAAACCCGGGGCCACATCAAGGACGGCAAGGCGGAGCATTTTCAAGTGACACTCAAGGTCGGTTTCCGGATTGCCAATAGCTGAGGTTGAACTAGGCTTTTGAACTTATGCGCTGGCCGATTGCCACAGGAGATGGCAATGCGCTATTTGGCCTTGGGCGTTCATCGCCTGAGCATCGAGGTTCATCCTTTTGATCTAACCAGGGAACGTGACCGATGAAGAAGTTGATTCTGGCTGTAGGTTTGCTGAGCATGGCGGGAACAGTCTTTGCGGCAGGCAAGCCGTGTGAAGAGCTGAAAGCCGAAATTGCCGCGAAACTGGATGCCAAGGGTGTTTCCGGTTATTCGCTGGAGATCGTCGACAAAGGTACTGCCGCTGGCGGAAAAGTCGTAGGTACCTGTGAAGGCGGTGCCAAGGAAATCGTCTACAAGAAGTAGACCGAGTACACGCTGCAGTTGAAAGCCGACGCCAGCGCGTCGGCTTTTTTCTGGCCGCTGTCTGAGCCTTAGCCCTTCATCACCTGCGCCAGCAATTCGTAGGAGTGCAAGCGGTCGGCGTGTTCGTACAGGTCGCAGGTGAAGATCAGCTCATCGGCCTGGGTCTGTTCGATCAATACCTCAAGCTTGCCGCGAATCTTCGCCGGGCTGCCGACCATCGCCAGCCCCAGGAAATCGCCTACGGCTTGTTTTTCATGAGGCAGCCACAGGCCGTCCATGCTGTTCACCGGGAGGCGCTGAACCAGGCTTTGCCCGCGCATTAGCGCCAGAATCCGTTGGTAGACCGAGGTGGCCAGGTAGTCCGCCTGCTCGTCGGTGTCGGCGGCCACCAGCGGCACGCCGAGCATGACGTAGGGTTTATCCAGTACTGCAGATGGCTTGAAGTGATTGCGGTAGACGCGAATCGCTTCGTGCAGGTAGCGCGGTGCGAAATGCGAGGCAAAGGCGTAAGGCAGACCCCGTTCGCCCGCCAGTTGTGCGCTGAACAGACTGGAGCCCAATAACCAGACCGGGACGTTGGTGCCGGTGCCGGGCATGGCGATGATGCGTTGATCGGGTGTACGTGGGCCGAGGTAACGGACCAGTTCGGCGACATCTTCTGGAAAGTCGTCGGCGCTGCCGCCGCGTTCGCGGCGCAAGGCACGAGCGGTCATTTGGTCAGAACCCGGGGCGCGTCCCAGTCCAAGGTCGATGCGGCCTGGGTACAGGCTTTCCAGGGTGCCGAACTGCTCGGCGATCACCAGCGGTGCATGGTTGGGCAGCATGACGCCCCCTGAGCCGACCCTGATGCTCGATGTCCCGCCGGCCAGGTAACCCAGCAATACCGAGGTCGCGGAGCTGGCGATACCGTCCATGTTGTGGTGTTCAGCCACCCAGAAGCGGTTGTAGCCCCATTTTTCAACGTGTTGCGCCAGGTCCAGCGAGTTGCGCAGCGATTGGGCGGGGCTGCCGTTCTCGCGAACGGGTACCAGGTCCAGGGTTGAGAATTTGATCTCGGACAGCTGTTTCATGGCCTGCTTCTCCAATGGGGGGCGCAGGCTTTTCTCTCGAATGAAAACCTGCCGAATGTGAAGGCGTGTTTCATGCAATGTGGGCATATACCCGAGTTTCAATAGCCGAGCTGAAATTGCCTACCCGATCAACGGCTCGATTCGACAGGATGAACCTTGCCCGGCCTTCTATCCTCAGAATCCCTGACAACCGAAAACCATCAAGGCGCGGTCGCTCGCGCCAGTGAGGAGGCAAAGATGAGCATCAAGAAGAGAGCATCGGCGCATTGGGTCGGCGATCTGAAAACCGGCCTGGGTTCTATCTCGACCGAAACCGGTGTCCTGAAAAATGCACCCTATGGCTTTAAGGCGCGTTTCGAAGGTGGCCCAGGCACCAACCCGGAAGAACTGATCGGCGCCGCTCACGCAGGCTGTTTCTCCATGGCCTTTTCGATGATCCTCGGCGAGGCTGGCCTCAAGGCCACCACCATCGATACCCATGCTGAAGTCACGCTGGATCAGGTCGAGGGTGGTTTTGCGATCACGGTGGTGCACCTGATTCTCAAGGCGAAAATCCCCGGCGCCAGCCAGCAGCAATTTGAAGAGCTGAGCAAAAAGGCCAAGGAAGGCTGTCCGGTGTCCAAGGTGCTGAATGCCACCATTACCCTTGATGGCACACTCGTCAGCTGACAGCGCCTTTGTGGAGTTGCCACAAATCAGAACTCGCCGGGCAAAACTGTGGTCGAATGAATGGCAGCGGCTTAAGTGTATGTTCGTACGCGCTGCTTCAAGGGAGCTTCAACCATGAAACGTTTTGCCTTGGCGGTTTTCTGCGGTGCGTTGGCCACATCGGCCATGGCTGCGCCGAAACCCTGCGAAGAACTCAAGGCCGAGATCGAAGCCAAGATCCAGGCCAACAACGTATCCTCTTACACGCTGGAAATCGTCAGCAATGACGAAGTGCATGACCAGAACATGGTGGTCGGTACTTGCGAAAATGGCACCAAGAAAATCATCTATCAGAAGAACGACAACTGATCAGCCTTATGGCACACAGTTGACCTGACGTTCTTCGGCGACGATCTTGCGCTGGGCGTTGTACAGCCGGGCGCTGGGTGTGAAGGCGAGCGAGCGGGCTTCGAGCCGATAGCGTTGGCCCGCTTCAAAATGATCATAGCGAAGGGTCAGATAGCACAGCCGTTCCTGTGGGTCGGTGTTCATGCTCATCCCGCCACCGAATACCTCGAAATCAAATCGAACCATAAGCTCATGACTGCCAGGCGGGACCTGGAAGAACCGTCCATCGCGCTGCGGCTGGTTGTCCAGGCGCTCAGCCATCAATACCTTTCCGCCGGGCGTGGGCATGGCGAAGTCGACCCAGGCCATCGCCGGGTTGACGTCCGGCAAGGGGCTGGCACAGGCGGCCAGCGAACTGACGGCAAATAACAACAAATACCTTCGCATGCTCAATTTCCGGGCGGTAATTGGCTAAGCATAGCGCCGATCAAGTGCCCTGGCAGCCTGCCGGTTGCGCCTGGCCTACGACTTTTCGCTGCTGATCGTAAAGTTTGGCCCACGGCCGAAAACCGATATTCCCTGCTTGTAGCTGATAGCGTTGGCCGGCATTGAACTCGCTGAACTTCACGCTCAGCTGGCAATCGCGCCACAGCGGCTGGGCATCGGGACCAATGTTGGTCGGCTGCACCGCAAACTGATAGCGCACCTTCAATTCGTGACGGCCCGGCGAGACTTCGAAGTAGCGTTTATCAAGGGTCGCCTTATCGTCGACTTCCAGCGCATGCAGTGTGGTGTCTTCCGGATGGGGGGCCAGGTCGATCCATGCTTGTGTAGGGTCGGGTTGGGGCAGTCCAGCACAGCCGGCCAACATCAGCAGGCCTCCAGTCAGCAGTAACACGCGCATAGCGAAGCTCCAGTCAGGCGAGATAGTCTTGCGGGCAGAATTCCCAAGGATGATTCGATGTGATCAGGCTGCTTCCAAGCCATCGGTTACTTGATCGCGTTTTGCGCGTTTTGTTTCCGGCTGTGCTGTTTTTATGGCTGAACGGTTGTGCGAGTGTCAGTTACTACGGCCAGTTGGCCAGTGGCCAGCTGCAATTGCTGCGGGCGCGCGAGCCTGTGAGCACGGTGATCAGCGACCCGGCCAGCGATGCAACACTGCGCGCGCATCTCAGGCAATCACAAAAAGCCCGGGACTTCGCCAGCCAGCACATGCACTTGCCGGATAACCAGAGCTATCGCCTCTACGCCGATATTGGCCGGCCTTATGTGGTGTGGAATGTGTTCGTCACGCCGGAATTTTCCCTCAACCCGCAGAACTATTGCTTTCCCATAGCCGGGTGCGTGGCCTATCGCGGGTACTACAGCCAGAGCGCCGCGAGGGGGGAAGCGGCGTTGCAGCGTCTGCAAGGCATGGATGTCTCGATCGGCGGGGTGGAGGCCTATTCAACCCTGGGCTGGTTCAATGACCCGATCATGAATTCGATGCTCGGTTGGGGCGATGAGCGCCTGGCGACCCTGATTTTTCACGAGCTGGCGCATCAGCGTTGCTATGTGAAGGACGACACCGAGTTCAACGAGTCGTTCGCCACGTTTGTCGAACAGGAAGGCACCCGCCAATGGCGCACGGCAAGGGGCTTGCCGCCGGCCAGTAAGGTCCAGGAGCAGCAACGCGAACAGTTTGTCCGACTGGTTCTGGATACCCGCACCCGCCTGGAAAAACTCTATGCGCTACCCTTGGCGCCGGAGCCGATGCGCCAGCGCAAAGCCGCCGAATTCGAACGCATGCGCAGCGACTATCGAACCCTGCGCGACAGCCTTTGGGCCGGTAACAAGCGCTTCGATACCTGGATCAACGCCCCGATGAACAACGCCCGGTTGCTGCCGTTCGGGCTGTATGACCAATGGGTGCCGGCGTTTGCCGAACTGTTCAAGCAGTCGGGTGGTGATTGGACGACGTTTTATGCGGCGGTCGAGAGACTGGGAGGGTTGCCGATCGAACAGCGCAAGGCGGCGTTGAAAGCCTTGGCAGTGCCAGAAAAGCCAGGTGGCTGAACGGGTCTTTGCATGGCACGCCAGCCCCACACTGGGTGCTGGTGTGCCCGCAATTGAACTAGCGCGGCAAAAATGCCTGATGCAACTGGCTCAGGGTCTCGAAGTGATACGCCGGTTGTTCAGCACTTAGCTCTTCATGGCTGCCAAAACCATAACCCACGGCTGCCGCGTCCAGCCCGTTGCGTCGAGCGCCGATCAGGTCATGTTTGCGGTCGCCGATCATCAGGGTGGTGCTCGGGTCCAGGCCCTCTTCGGCCATCAGGTGGGCAATCAGCTCGACCTTGTCGGTGTGGGTGCCGTCCAGTTCGCTGCCGTAGATCACCTTGAAGTGCCGGGCGAAGTCGAAGTGCCGGGCAATTTCCCGGGCGAAAATCCACGGTTTTGATGTCGCGATGTACAGCTGCCGGCCCTGCCCGCAGAGGGTTTCCAGCAGGGGTGTCACGCCGTCAAACACACGGTTCTCATACAGTCCCGTGACCTTGAAGCGCTCGCGATAGAAATTGACCGCTTCCCAGGCCTTGGCCTCGTCGAAGTCGTAGAACTGCATGAAGGCCTGCAGTAAGGGCGGGCCGATGAAGTGTTCGAGCCTGGTCAGGTCCGGCTCGTCGATCCCCAGCTTGCTCAGGGCGAATTGGATGGAACGGGTGATGCCCTCTCGCGGGTCGGTCAGGGTGCCATCAAGGTCGAATAAAACGCTTTGGTAATGCATGAAAATTCCTGGGTGAGAGTCAGAGCTGGTCGTAGCCTTCGGCCAGATGCAGGTCTTTGAGCTTGACGTAGTTGGCAGCGCTGTAGGTAAAAAAGGCCCGCTCCTTGTCAGTTAAAGGGCGAGCCTGCTTCACCGGGCTGCCCACATACAGGTAGCCGCTTTCCAGGCGTTTGCCCGGTGGCACCAGGCTGCCGGCGCCGACGATCACGTCGTCCTCGACGACGGCACCGTCCATGACGATGCTGCCCATGCCGATCAGAATCCGGTTGCCCACCGTGCATCCGTGCAACATGACCTTGTGCGCAATGGTCACGTCATCGCCGATCAGCAACGGGAAGCCGTCCGGGTTGAACGGGCCGGCGTGGGTGATGTGCAGCACGCAGCCATCCTGCACGCTGGTGCGCTGGCCAATCCGGATACGGTGCATGTCACCGCGAATCACGGTCAACGGCCAGACCGAGCTGTCCGCGCCTATTTCGACGTCGCCGATCACCACCGCCGAGCCGTCGACAAAGGCGCCGTTGCCGAGCATGGGGGTGTGGTTCTGGTACTTGCGAAGGGACACGATAGGCTCTCTCTCTGTTGCTGATAGCTGCGGTTGGCGCCGATTGTAATTAAGATGGGGCAATGTTTCTTCCAGCCAAGGTGCCAACCGTGAGCGTGAACAACCCTCTTTTGCAGTCCTACGACCTGCCGCCGTTCTCGGCGATCCGCGCCGAGCACGTACAACCGGCCATCGAACAGATCCTCGCCGACAACCGCGCCGCCATTGCCGGGATCCTCGAGACCCAGGGCAAACAACCGACCTGGGCCGGCCTGGTGCTGGTGATGGACGAGCTCAATGACCGTCTGGGGGCCGCCTGGAGCCCCGTCAGCCACCTCAATGCGGTGTGCAACAGCGCTGAGTTGCGTGAAGCGTACGAGTCCTGCCTGCCTGCCCTGAGCGCCTACTCCACCGAGCTGGGCCAGAACCGTGAACTGTTCCAGGCGTTCGAAGCCTTGGCCACCAGTCCGGAAGCCGCCTGTTTTGACGTTGCCCAGAAAACCATCCTCGAACACTCGCTGCGTGACTTCCGCCTGTCGGGTATCGACCTGCCGGAAGCCGAACAGAAGCGTTACGCTGAGGTGCAGAGCAAACTGTCCGAACTGGGCAGCCGTTTCTCGAATCAACTGCTCGATGCCACCCAGGCCTGGACCAAACACATCACCGATGAAGCCGCCCTCGCCGGCCTGACCGATTCGGCCAAGGCGCAGATGGCTGCCGCGGCGCAAGCCAAGGGCCTGGACGGTTGGCTGATCAGCCTGGAATTCCCGAGCTATTTCGCGGTGATGACCTACGCCCATGACCGCGCGCTGCGCGAAGAAGTCTACGCCGCTTACTGCACCCGTGCGTCGGACCAAGGCCCGAACGCCGGTCAGAACGATAACGGCCCCGTGATGGAAGAAATCCTCGACTTGCGTCAGGAGCTGGCAAAACTCTTGGGCTACAGCAGTTTCGCGCAGCTGAGCCTGGCCACCAAAATGGCCGAATCCAGCGATCAGGTGCTGAGCTTCCTGCGCGACCTGGCCAAACGCAGCAAGCCATTTGCCGCACAGGATCTGGAGCAGTTGAAGGCGTACGCCGCTGAACAGGGCTGCTCGGACCTGCAAAGCTGGGACAGCGGTTTCTATGGGGAAAAACTCCGTGAGCAGCGCTACAGCGTTGCCCAGGAAGCACTGCGTGCATACTTCCCGATCGACAAGGTACTGAGCGGCCTGTTCGCCATCGTACAGCGCCTGTACGGCATCGAAATCGCCGAGCAGGAAGGGTTCGACACCTGGCACCCGGATGTTCGCCTGTTCGAAATCAAGGAAAACGGTGAGCACGTCGGTCGTTTCTTCTTCGACCTCTATGCGCGCGCCAACAAGCGCGGCGGTGCCTGGATGGACGGCGCTCGCGACCGTCGCCGTACCGCCGCAGGCGTGCTGCAAAGCCCGGTGGCCAACCTGGTGTGCAACTTCACCCCGGCCGACAGCGGCAAGCCCGCGCTGCTGACTCACGATGAAGTCACCACGCTGTTCCACGAGTTTGGCCATGGCCTGCATCACCTGCTGACCCGCGTCGAGCATGCGGGTGTGTCCGGTATCAATGGTGTTGCCTGGGATGCGGTCGAGCTGCCGAGCCAGTTCATGGAGAATTGGTGCTGGGAGCCGGAAGGCCTGGCGCTGATCTCCGGCCATTATGAAACCGGCGAGCCGCTGCCTCAGGACCTGTTGCAGAAGATGCTAGCGGCGAAAAATTTCCAGTCCGGCCTGATGATGGTCCGTCAGCTGGAGTTTTCGTTGTTCGACTTTGAACTGCACGCCACGCATGGCGATGGCCGTAGCGTGCTGCAGGTGCTCGAAGGCGTGCGTGATGAGGTCTCGGTCATGCGGCCACCGGCCTACAACCGTTTCCCGAACAGCTTCGCGCATATTTTTGCCGGCGGTTACGCGGCGGGTTATTACAGCTACAAGTGGGCTGAAGTACTGTCGGCCGACGCGTTCTCCAGGTTCGAAGAGGAAGGCGTGCTCAACGCCGCCACCGGTCGGGCATTCCGCGAGGCGATCCTGGCCCGCGGCGGTTCTCAGGAGCCTATGGTGCTGTTCGTCGACTTCCGCGGACGTGCGCCGTCGATTGACGCACTCTTGCGCCACAGCGGCCTCGACGAGGACGCGGCAGCATGAGTGACGGGCCTGTGAGCAAAACCAAGAAACGCTTTATCGCCGGCGCGGTCTGCCCGGCGTGCAGCGAGCCGGACAAGTTGATGATGTGGAGCGAAGACGATGTGCCGCACCGCGAGTGCGTGGCCTGCGGTTACTCCGATACGCTCAATGAACAAGGGTTGTCAGTGCCCAAGGAGTTGGGTACGCGGGTGAATACCAGCGCATTGAAGGTACCGGACGCGAAGGTCCAGACCGTGCAGTTTTTTGTGAACCCGAAGCTGAAGAAAAAAACCGACGACGCGTAATCCCCTTCCGTAAAACGCAACCGGCCCTTATTGGGGCCGGCTTGCTCAATCGATTGGCTAGAGCTTGAAACATATTCAGGCACGGCTCGACAGTTCTCTATTAGTTGCGTGCTACGTGCCGTGCCCGAAGGGTTAATACCCCTCAATGGCGGGCCGAACGGTACTGGCTGGTCTATGTATTCTCCGGTACTGTATGGATGTACAGCCAGAGAGATCTAATAATGATCACGCCCCTGCCCCCGCGTGGCCGCGGTACCGCGACCAACCCGCACAACCGCTTTGCACCGAACCGCTCGGTCGCCGAAGACGACGGTTGGTATCAGGAAGTGCCGCTGACCCAAGGTACTGAAGTGCGCATCGAAACGGCGAAAACCATCATCACCCGCAACAACTCACCCGATCTGCCCTTCGATCGCTCGATCAATCCCTATCGGGGCTGCGAGCACGGTTGCATCTACTGTTATGCGCGGCCCAGCCATGCTTATTGGGACCTGTCGCCCGGGCTCGATTTCGAGACCCGGCTAATTGCCAAAAGCAATGCCGCCGACGTGCTTGAGCAACAGTTATCCAAGCGTGGTTATCAGTGTGCACCGATCAATCTCGGTTCCAACACCGACCCTTATCAGCCGATCGAGCGCGAACACAGGATTACCCGTCACATCCTTGAAGTGCTGCTGCGCTACCGGCATCCGGTGACCATCATTACCAAGGGGTCGCTGATTCTTCGCGATCTGGATCTGTTGTCCGAATTGGCCGAGCGGCGATTGGTGGCGGTGATGATCAGCCTGACGAGCCTGGACGACGAACTCAAACGCATTCTTGAACCGCGAACCGCGGCACCCAAGGCACGCTTGAGGGCGATTCGGGTCATGCGAGAGGCTGGCATTCCGGTCGGTGTGTTGTGTTCGCCGATGATTCCGATGATCAACGACAGCGAACTGGAAAGCCTGCTGACCGAAGCCCATGCGGCCGGTGCCCAGAGTGCGGCTTACATGATGTTGCGCCTGCCGCTGGAGGTTGCACCGCTGTTCGAGGAGTGGCTGTCGGCCCACTACCCGCAACGCGCAGCCCATGTCTTGAGTCTGATTTGCCAAAGTCGTGGTGGTGAGTTGTATGACAGTCGCTTCGGGGCTCGCATGCGCGGTGAAGGGCCTTTTGCCGACTTGCTGGCGCAACGCTTTGCCAAGACAATAAAACGTCTAGGGCTCAACCAGCGCGAAGGCTTCAATCTGGATTGCCAGGCCTTTTGTCCGCCGGGTGCCCAGATGTCGCTGCTATAGCGGCTATTGGCCTATGGTTGAGTAGTATGCAAAGTGCGGACTTTGTACGCTGGTCACGCATTGTGTGGCCTGGAACACGGGAAGATTCCCCTACTGCGTCAAAGAGGAAGAATGATGAGTGACAAGGATAAACAGCCGTTGGCTGCGTCGGCTTCTGGCCTGCCAGAGGTCGAAAGCGCCGATGCAGCGCTGAAGCATATCGTTGACGGCTTTTTACATTTTCATCGCGACGTCTTTCCAGAGCAGGAAGAACTCTTCAAGAAACTCGCCACGGCCCAGCGGCCACGAGCAATGTTTATCGCGTGTGCCGACTCGCGCATCGTCCCGGAGCTCATCACCCAAAGCGCCCCAGGCGACCTGTTTGTCGCGCGCAATGTGGGTAACGTCGTACCCCCTTACGGGCAAATGAATGGCGGTGTTTCCACGGCCATCGAGTACGCGGTACTGGCGTTGGGTGTGCAGCACATCATCATTTGCGGACATTCCGATTGTGGTGCCATGCGGGCGGTCCTGAACCCGCAGACCCTGGAAAAAATGCCCACGGTAAAGGCCTGGTTGCGCCACGCTGAAGTCGCGAAAACCATGGTCCAGGAAAACTGCAATTGCGCTGATGAAAACGAAAGTATGCAGGTGCTGACCGAAGAAAACGTGATCGCCCAGCTGCAGCATTTGCGCACTCACCCCTCCGTGGCTTCGCGCATGGCCAACGGTCAGCTGTTCATCCATGGCTGGGTCTACAGCATCGAAACCAGTGAAATAAAAGCCTACGACGCGGACAAGGGCTGCTTCCTGCCTTTGGATGGTAGCCTTCCGATCCCCATGGCGACGCCCAAGGCGCGCTTCTAGATCTTCCGAGCAACCGCCTTTTCGCAGGCTGGCTGGTCGAGACTGCTGAAAAAGCGTCCAGGCTTCGCCACACCGGAGTCAATCCGGGGGAAGTTTTCATGGAGGGGGCGACTGAAAGAGGTTCAGCCGGTTAAATGTCCTTGTGGGAGCAAGCAAGGCTGCTCCCACAAGTATTGGAGGGGCTCAGGCGGCCGGCTGATCCAGATCCAGCCCTACGCCAAGCTGGCGTGACAGGCATGGCCAGCGCTTCCAGGCAGCACCGGTGTCCGGGCTGTTCAGTTTTTCCCGGTAGGCCTCGACGGATTCCAGTGCGAAGCTTTCTTCGCTGAGCATTTCGTCAACGGCGTGATGAACAGCCTCATCCAGCTGGTTGGCGAACGCTTCGCCGATCAGTTGGTGGGCAATCAGGTTGGCGACAGTCATGTCCAATGGGATCAGTGGCTGGCCGAAATGTTTGATGTAGAGGTCGTTCACCTCTTCTACCAGGCGATGGGCCAGGTAGGACTCGTCCAGCAGGCTATCCAGGCCTACGTGACCGGTCATGATTGCCGGTGGCTGGATGAAGAATTGCTCGGCGATCTTCAGCACCGGCTTGATCTGGGATTCGATACCGGCTTCGCGCGCGACCGCATTGGCGGCGTCGAGCAGGTCCGGTACCTGGTCTATATAGGCGGCAACAAAACGGGTCATCACGCCCTTGGCGTCGACGTCCGGTATCTGGATGGCGGAGTGCAGGTGTGGCAGTTGGACTTCCAGCTGACGGGTCAGCTGACCGGTTTCGGTTTCATGTTGTTGGGCAAGTTTGATCTGCTCGCGCAATGCGGCGGTGTTCATGAAAACTCCAGTAAACGAAGGCAAGGAAATAGGGGAAGACATAAGTTAGCTTGCTTATGAAAGCCGCTAAGACGTATTTGTCATAATTGTTTCACCTTTGATGCGACTACGTTATATCGATTTGCCATCACCTATCCCTCATCCTTCTCCATCCGTGGCCTGTAGTGCAAGCCCCGGGTGTTTCAGTTGATTTACGACATCGCGTTGCGAGGTCGGACTCGCTGTCTATACTCGGTCTTGAATGGAGTTAGCTGATGACGCCCGACTGCATAGGCAGCAAGGCCCGGCGATTCAAGTTCGTAGTCTGAAAAGTGCCGCTCCCTTGCCGCAGGTGAAAGCCGGCGGGATAACAAGAACGATAAGGGGAACCCGCAATGATGCGACATCCACATGTCTGGATGGGCCTCCTGTTGTGGTCGATTTTCAGTCAGGCGCAAGCGGCCTGGACTGTGAATATGGCGCCTGGAGCGACTGAAATCAGTCACGCAGTATTTGACCTGCACATGACCATCTTCTGGATCTGTGTGGTGATCGGCATCATCGTTTTCGGCGCCATGTTCTGGTCGATGATGATGCACCGGCGCTCCACCGGGCAGGAAGCTGCCAAGTTCCATGAAAGTACGACGGTCGAGATCCTCTGGACCATCGTGCCTTTCATCATTCTCGTCGCCATGGCCGTTCCGGCGACCGCCACCCTGATCAAGATGTACGACGCCAGTGAGTCGGATATCGATATCCAGGTCACCGGTTATCAGTGGAAGTGGCAGTACAAATACCTGGGCCAGGACGTCGAGTTCTTCAGCAACCTGGCCACACCGCAAGAGCAGATCAACAACAAGAGCGCCAAGGGCGAACACTACCTGCTGGAAGTCGACCAGCCATTGGTGCTGCCGACGGGGGCCAAGGTGCGCTTCCTGGTGACGTCCGCCGACGTTATCCACTCCTGGTGGGTGCCGGCGTTTGCGGTCAAGCGCGATGCGATTCCCGGGTTCGTCAACGAGGCCTGGACCCGTGTCGAGAAGCCCGGCATCTACCGGGGACAGTGTGCGGAGTTGTGTGGCAAGGATCACGGCTTCATGCCGATTGTGGTCGATGTCAGAAGCAAGGCCGACTACGACACCTGGCTGGCCGAACGCAAAGTCGAGGCCGCCCAGCTCAAGGAGCTGACCAGCAAGGAATGGACCCTGGACGAGCTCAAGGCACGTGGCGACAAGGTGTACCACACCTCCTGCGTGGCCTGTCACCAGGCCGAAGGTCAGGGCTTGCCGCCGATGTTCCCGGCGCTCAAGGGCTCGAAAATAGCCACCGGGCCGAAAGAGGATCACCTGGGAATCGTGTTCCATGGCAAACCCGGCACCGCCATGGCCGCATTCGGCAAGCAGTTGTCGGAAGTCGATATCGCGGCCGTCGTGACCTACGAACGAAATGCGTGGGGCAACAACAAAGGCGACATGGTCACCCCGAAAGACGTGCTGGCCCTCAAACAGGCGCAAAGCAAATGACCCGGTCTATTGCGCGTTCCCGTGAAGGTTTGGGGCGCAATGCGCCCGAGCCGCCCAGCCCATCCGATTCCAGGAGTCAGGACATGAGTGCAGTGATCGATGACCATGGCCATGCGGACCACGCCCACGGTCCTGCCAAGGGCTTGATGCGTTGGGTACTGACCACCAACCACAAGGACATCGGCACATTGTATCTGTGGTTCAGTTTCATCATGTTCCTGTTGGGTGGCTCGTTTGCCATGGTGATCCGCGCCGAGCTGTTCCAGCCCGGCCTGCAGATTGTCCAGCCGGAGTTCTTCAACCAGATGACCACCATGCATGGTCTGGTGATGGTCTTCGGTGCGGTGATGCCCGCCTTTGTCGGCTTGGCCAACTGGATGATTCCGCTGATGGTCGGCGCGCCGGACATGGCGTTGCCGCGAATGAACAACTTCAGTTTCTGGCTGCTGCCGGCGGCGTTTTTGCTGCTGATCTCGACGCTGTTCACGCCGAGTGGCGGACCGAACTTCGGCTGGACCTTCTACGCGCCGCTCTCCACGACCTATGCGCCGGAAAGCGTGACCTTCTTCATCTTTGCCATTCACATGATGGGGATCAGTTCGATCATGGGGGCGATCAATGTGATTGCCACCATTCTCAACCTGCGTGCGCCGGGCATGACCTTAATGAAAATGCCGCTGTTCGTCTGGACCTGGCTGATCACCGCGTTCCTGTTGATTGCGGTGATGCCGGTGCTGGCCGGCTGCGTGACCATGATGCTGATGGACATCCATTTCGGCACCAGCTTCTTCAGTGCGGCCGGTGGTGGTGATCCGGTGCTGTTCCAGCACGTGTTCTGGTTCTTCGGCCACCCGGAGGTGTACATCATGATCCTGCCGGCCTTCGGTGCCGTCAGCGCGATCATCCCGACCTTCTCGCGCAAGCCGCTGTTCGGCTACACCTCGATGGTCTACGCAACGGCGAGTATCGCCTTCCTGTCGTTTATCGTCTGGGCCCATCACATGTTCGTGGTCGGTATCCCGCTGGTGGGCGAATTGTTCTTCATGTATGCGACGTTGCTGATCGCGGTGCCCACCGGGGTCAAGGTGTTCAACTGGGCCAGTACCATGTGGCAAGGCTCGCTGACCTTCGAGACACCGATGCTGTTTGCGGTGGCGTTCGTGATTCTGTTCTCGATCGGCGGCTTCTCCGGGTTGATGCTCGCCATTGCCCCGGCGGACTTCCAGTACCAGGACACTTATTTCGTGGTCGCGCACTTCCACTACGTGCTGGTGCCAGGGGCGATCTTCGGGATCTTCGCTTCGGCGTATTACTGGCTGCCGAAATGGACCGGCCACATGTACGACGAAACCCTCGGCAAGCTGCATTTCTGGTTATCTTTCATCGGCATGAACATGGCGTTCTTCCCGATGCACTTTGTCGGGCTGGCGGGGATGCCGCGGCGGATTCCCGACTACAACCTGCAATTCGCCGACTTCAACATGGTGTCGTCCATCGGTGCCTTTACCTTCGGGGCCACGCAAATCTTCTTCCTGTTCATCGTGATCAAGACCATTCGCGGCGGTCCTGCGGCCCCGGCGAAACCCTGGGAAGGTGCCGAAGGACTGGAGTGGAGCATTCCGTCACCGGCCCCGTACCACACCTTCACCACACCGCCGGAAGTGAAATGAACAGCGTTGGCCTTGTGGTGACGGGCTCGCCCGCTTCTTCCACAGGGTTTTGTGTGGAGGACGTACACCATGGCTGACTCGATCTCGATGAAGAAACTGGTCACCCGCTTGTTGATGGTGGTGGTGGCGATGTTTGTCTTTGGCTTTGCGCTGGTGCCGATCTATGACGTGATGTGCAAGGCGCTGGGTATCAACGGCAAGACGGGTGGGCAGTATCAGGGCGAGCAACAGGTCGACGCGTCGCGGCAGGTGCGGGTGCAGTTTCTGTCGACCAATGCCATCGACATGGTGTGGGAGTTTTATCCCAAGTCCGACGACATTGTGGTCAACCCCGGTGCGGTGAACGAGATGATCTTCATCGCACGCAACCCCAGCCAGCACCCGATGAGTGCCCAGGCGGTCCCGAGTATTTCACCGAGCAGTGCGGCGATGTACTTCCACAAGACCGAATGTTTCTGTTTCACCCAGCAAGTGCTGCAGCCCGGTCAACAGATCGAGATGCCGGTACGTTTCATCGTTGACCGCGACATGCCCAAGGATGTGAAGCACCTGACGCTGGCTTACACGCTGTTCGATATCACCGCGCGTCATCCGCCCGTGGCTGTAACTGAAAAGACCGGTGGCTAGACGTTCAAGCGTGCCCGATAAGGAGAACAATAAATGGCAACTCATGAGCATTATTACGTTCCCGCCCAGAGCAAATGGCCGATCATCGCCACGGTCGGCATGTTCGTCACCATGTTCGGTCTCGGTACCTGGTTCAACGACCTGAAGGCGGTGCGCCCCGAGTCCCATGGCCCGCTGATCTTCTTCGTGGGCAGCCTGTTGCTGGCCTACATGCTGTTCGGCTGGTTCGGCACCGTGATCAAGGAAAGCCGTGCGGGGTTGTACAGCGCCCAGCTGGATCGCTCGTTCCGTTGGGGCATGAGCTGGTTCATCTTTTCCGAGGTGATGTTCTTCATCGCGTTCTTCGGTGCGCTGTTTTATGTGCGCACCATTGCCGGTCCGGCGCTCGGTGGCGAAGGCACCAAAGGCATTGCCCACATGCTCTGGCCGAACTTCGAATTCACTTGGCCGCTGCTCAGCAACCCCGACTCGACACTGTTCCCACCTCCCCGGGAAGTCATCAGTCCATGGGGGCTGCCGCTGCTCAATACCGTCATTCTGGTGAGCTCCAGCGTCACGGTGACCATTGCCCACCATGCCTTGAAAAAGGGCCATCGTGGCGCGCTGAAAGTCTGGCTGGCGCTGACGGTACTGCTGGGGTGCGCATTCCTGGGCTTCCAGGCCGAGGAATACATCCACGCCTATCACGAACTGGGACTGACCCTGGGTTCGGGTATCTACGGGGCCACCTTCTTCATGCTGACCGGCTTCCACGGCGCCCACGTGACCATCGGCACGATCATTCTGTTCGTGATGCTGATGCGGATCATGCGCGGGCATTTCGATGCCGACCATCAGTTCGGCTTCGAGGCCGCGAGCTGGTATTGGCACTTCGTGGACGTGGTGTGGATCGGCTTGTTTGTCTTCGTCTATGTGCTCTGACACCGGCTACCAGGGGACGTGAGAAACCAGCTGGCCACTGAAGAAGCCCCAGGCGATCAGGCCGAGGGTAATGGCGGCCAGGCTGACGCGAACACTCAGGGCGATGACCAGGCGATTGGAGTGGCTGTCGTCCTTGACCAGAAAAAACAGGCCGCTGAACAGGCTGACAACCGTGGCAATCAGCATCAGGACGATGGCTGCTTTGAGCATGCTGTGACTCCGGGGGAAACGCGATGTATTTGAGTATAGCGAGCTCACCCGCTGACTTTGCGGCGCTGTCATGAAAGGTTTCCGGCCGGGGTTCGTACCGACACTGGTGGTGGCGCTGTTGCTGCCCTTGCTGGTGTCGCTGGGATTCTGGCAATTGGGTCGTGGCGAGCAGAAACAGCAATTGCTCGAAAGCTACGCCGAGCGTCGGACAGCCGAGCCGGTGCCTGTCGCTCGGTTGCTGGACAACCCGGACCCTGCCTTCCAGCGGGTACGGCTGCACGGTCATTTCGACGCCGAACACAGCGTGCTGCTGGATAACCGCCAGCGTTACGGCAGGGTGGGTGTCGAGTTGCTGCAACCGTTTCTCGACCAGGCCAGCGGCCAGTGGCTGCTGGTCAATCGTGGCTGGCTGCCATGGCCGGACCGGCGCGTGCCGCCTGTGTTCAGCACCCCGGAACAGGAGTTGGATCTGGTCTCGTGGGTCTATGTCGCGCCCGGTGCAACCTTTCAATTGCAGGCCGATCCGGCAGGTGCGAACTGGCCCCGGCTGGTGACGGCGATCGAGCCGGGCAAGCTGTGGCGTGAACTTGACCGCCGTGGTTTTACCTATGAACTACGGGTTCAAACAGGTCCTGCGTCCTACCTGGCGGATTGGCCAGTGGTGGCCATGGGGCCGGAAAAACACCTCGGTTATGCCGTGCAGTGGTTCGCCCTGGCGTTCGCCCTGTTCGGTCTCTATCTGTACCTCGGATGGCACAACGCAAGGGAGAAACACCATGGGAGCGGCCATGAATCCACCCAACATGTCTGAAACAGGTGCGCCACAGCGTCGTCGCGGGCGCTGGCAGTTGATCCTGATTGTACTGATGGTGGTCGGTCCGATGATCCTCGCCACGGGCATGTACAAATTGCAGTTCTGGGTACCGGAAGGTCGCAGTTATCACGGCGAGCTGATTGGTAACGGTCAGAGTCGTGCCGAGCTGGGCGTGCAGGCGGACGAGGTTCGCTGGCAGCTATTGGTCACCGCGCCGCAGGAGTGCTCGGTGGATTGCCAGCAACTGGTGTACCTGGCCCGGCAGATCCAGGTCGGCCTGGGGCGCGAGGCCTCGCGCGCCAGCCATGCACTGGCCGTCGCGCACCCGCTGAGCGCCGACTACGACGCCAAGCTGAGCCGTGAATACCCGCAATTGCAGCGTTATCCACTGGACCTTTCGACCTACACTAAAACTGTTCAGGGCAAAGGTCCGGCGCAGCTGTGGATCATCGACCCGCACGGCAATCTGGTACTGCGCTACGGTCCCACCGTCAAAGGCAAGGACCTGCTCAACGATCTGCGTCATCTGTTGAAACTGTCGAATATCGGATAAGGGCTTCGTCATGGCCAAACCTGGATTTCGCCTTGCGCTGTTTGCCACCTTGCTGGCACTGATTGTCGTCTTGCTGGGCGCCTATACCCGGTTGACCCACGCCGGCCTGGGCTGTCCCGACTGGCCGGGTTGCTATGGCTTTGTCAGCGTGCCGCAAAGCGAAGCCCAACTGGCCCATGCCGAACGGCATTTTCCCGATACACCGGTTGAGGCCCACAAGGGCTGGAACGAGATGATCCATCGCTACTTCGCCGGCACCCTGGGGCTGCTGATCGTGTTGCTGGCGGCACGCGCCTGGACTCATCGCCATCATCAGGACCAACCCCTGAAGCTGCCGTTGTTCTTGCTGGTGGTGGTGGTCGCCCAAGCCGCCTTCGGCATGTGGACCGTGACGCTCAAGCTCTGGCCACAGGTGGTGACGGGGCATCTGCTGGGTGGTTTTGCCACCTTGAGCCTGTTGTTCTTGCTGACCTTGCGCCTGTCTGGCGTCTTGCCGGCGTTGATCGTGCCGCGACGCCTGCAGTATTGGGCGACGGCCGGCTTGCTGCTGGTGATCGGCCAGATCGCCCTGGGTGGCTGGGTCAGTTCCAACTACGCGGCGGTGGCCTGTATCGACTTCCCCACCTGCCACGGGCAATGGCTGCCACCGGCTGATTTCGCCAACGGCTTTCACCTGACCCAGCACATCGGCCCCAACTACCTGGGCGGGCAACTGGACAGTGATGCGCGCACGGCCATCCACCTGACGCACCGGATCGGCGCCTTGCTGGTCACCCTGGTGTTATTGGGCCTGGCCTGGCAACTGCGGAGCGTTGGCATGACCCGGCTTGCCGGGTTGGTGCTGGTGGCGCTGGCGGCACAGATCACCCTGGGCATCAGCAACGTGCTGTTTCACCTGCCCTTGCCCGTGGCCGTTGCCCATAACGCCGGTGGCGCGGCGCTGCTGCTGAGCATGGTGCTGGTCAATTATCACGCACGAACCAGTCTGGTCCGGGTCAAGCAACAAGCGCTCGGGCGCTGGCGCCTGAGCCCTCGTAGGCACACCGCTGGGCCCATCACCATAAAAGGAGAAATGCCATGGCGACTCTGATCGGCGAGCGTCACAGTCAGGCAACCTGGCGTGACTATCTGGAGCTGACCAAACCCAAGGTGGTGGTGTTGATGCTGATCACCTCGCTGGTGGGCATGTTTCTCGCCACGCGTGCGGGAGTGCCGTGGACGGTGCTGGTGTTCGGCAACCTAGGGATCGCCCTGTGCGCCGGTGGCGCGGCGGCGGTCAACCATGTGGTGGATCGGCGGATCGACGCGGTCATGGCCCGCACCCACAAGCGGCCATTGGCCGAAGGCCGGGTGTCCCCCGCGGCCGCGCTGACGTTTGCGTTGATCCTGGCGGTGAGCGGGCAGGCCGTGCTGCTGGTGTTCACCAATCCGCTGACAGCGTGGCTGACCCTCGCGTCTTTGCTGGGGTATGCGGTGGTCTATACCGGTTTCCTCAAGCGTGCGACACCACAAAACATCGTGATCGGCGGGCTGGCCGGTGCCGCGCCGCCCCTGCTCGGCTGGGTGGCGATCACCGGGCATGTCAGTGCTGAGCCCTTGCTGCTGGTGCTGATCATCTTCGCCTGGACCCCGCCGCATTTCTGGGCGCTGGCGATTCATCGCAAGGAGGAGTATGCCAAGGCCGACATACCCATGCTGCCAGTGACCCATGGCGAGCACTACACCAAGGTCCACATCCTGCTCTACACCTTCGTCCTGCTGGCGGTGAGCCTGATGCCCTATGTGATCCACATGAGCGGCCTGCTTTATCTGGCCTGTGCCCTGGGCCTGGGCGCGAGGTTTCTGCAATGGGCCGTGGTGCTGTACCGTGGCACTCGGCCGCATGCGGCGATCAATACCTTCAAGTACTCTATTTACTACTTGTTCCTGCTGTTCATCGCCCTGCTCGTAGACCACTACCTAATGTTGAACCTATGACACGAACCCAGAAAACCGTCTTCATACTTGTTGCCCTGATTGCGCTGGTGCTGGGGCTGACCATCAACAAAGTGCTGAATGGCAAGGGGCAGGGCGATCCCACTGCGTTGATCGATGCCGGGATCATCCTGTTGCCGCAAAGCCGTAACCTGCCGGACGTGCAGATGACCAACCAGGACGGCCAGCCGGTCACGGTCAACGAATTGAAGGGTAAATGGAGCCTGGTGTTTTTCGGCTACACCTTCTGCCCGGACATCTGCCCGACCACCTTGGCGCAGTTGCGCCAGATCAAAGGCGAACTGCCGGCCGATGCGGTCGACAAACTGCAGATCGTCCTGGTCAGCGTCGACCCGAACCGCGACACGCCCAAGCAGCTCAAACAGTACCTGGGCTATTTCGACCCGCAGTTCATCGGCCTGACGCCGAACTCGGTAGAGGAGCTGCAAAAAGTCGCCAACGCGATGAGCATTCCGTTTATCCCTGCCGACACCAGCAAACCCAACTACACCGTTGACCACAGCGGTAACCTGGCGGTGATCGGCCCGGATGGCACCCAGCGCGGCTTCATTCGTGCGCCGTTGAATAACCAGAAGCTGGTGGTGCAACTGCCGGAGATGCTCAAGCGTCAATAAGGCGACACGTAATCTGTGGGAGCGAGCAAGCTCGCTGTCACAACGTCAGTGTTTCAGGCAAAAAAAATGGGGCGCAATGAATGCGCCCCATTTTTTTGTTAAAGCGTCAGATCAGAACGCTGGCAATACCGCGCCTTTGTACTTCTCGAGAATGAACGCTTTCACTTCTGGCGTATGCAGGGCTGCAATCAGCTTCTTCATGGCCTCGCTGTCCTTGTCGTCCGGACGGGCAACCAGGATGTTCACGTAAGGCGAGTCTTTGCCTTCGATGGTCAGCGCGTCCTTGGACGGGTCAAGCTTGGCTTCCAGCGCGTAGTTGGTGTTGATCAGCGCCAGGTCGACCTGGGTCAGCACGCGCGGGATGGTCGCGGCTTCCAGTTCACGGAACTTCAGGCCCTTGGCGTTCTCGGTGATGTCCTTGACGGTCGACAGGATGTTGTTCGAGTCCTTCAGCTTGATCAGGCCGGCCTTGTCCAGCAACAGCAGCGCGCGGCCACCGTTGGTGGCGTCGTTCGGGATAACCACGGTGGCGCCGCCTGGCAGGTCAGCCAGTGCCTTGAACTTGCTGGAGTAAGCGCCCAGCGGTTCGATGTGCACACCGGCCACGCTCACCAGGTGAGTGCCCTTGGCCTTGTTGAACTCATCGAGGTACGGCTGGTGCTGGAAGAAGTTGGCATCCAGGCGTTTTTCGGCCACCTGTACGTTCGGCTGTACGTAGTCGGTGAAGACCTTGACCTTGAGGTCCACGCCTTCCTTGGCCAGGGCTGGCTTCACGAATTCGAGGATTTCCGCGTGCGGTACCGGAGTCGCGGCGACCGTCAGGGTTTCAGCGGCATTGGCGGCGAACGAGGCAACGGCAGCGAACGCGACGAGTAGTTTTTTCATTCAGCAAACTCCTTTTGAGGCGCCCTTTTCGGGCGCCTGCCAGCGTGATGCCGGCGATTGCATTTATTTTCGGGAAAAGTGCACCACCAGCTTATCGCCGACGGTTTGCAGAACCTGGACCAGCACCAGCAGCAACACCACGGTCACCACCATCACATCCGTCTGGAAGCGCTGGTAACCGAAGCGGATCGCCAGGTCACCCAGGCCACCGGCGCCCACCACACCGGCCATGGCCGTGTAGGACACCAGCGTGATCGCAGTCACCGTGATCGCCGCGAAGATGCCCGGACGGGCTTCCGGCAGCAAGGCGTTGGTGATGATCTGGCGCGTGGTCGCGCCCATGGCCTGGGTCGCTTCGATGATGCCGCGATCGACTTCACGCAGGGCGGTTTCCACCAGGCGGGCGAAGAATGGCGTCGCGCCAACCACCAGAGGCGGGATCGCGCCACCGACACCCAGCGAGGTGCCGGTGATCAGTACGGTGAACGGGATCATCACGATCAACAGAATGATGAACGGCAGCGAGCGCAGGATGTTCACGATCAGCGACAGCAGCGCGTAAACACCTTTGGCTTCCAGCAACTGGCGTGGGCTGCAAAGGAATAGCAGGACGCCCAGCGGCAGGCCGAGCAATACGGTGAACAGCAGCGAGCCACCGAGCATCAGCAAGGTGTCGCCGGTGGCCAGCCAGATTTCATACCAGTCGATATTGGCGAAGAAACTTGTCAGCAGTTCCATTAGCGCAGCACCTCCATGTGGACATCCGCTGCGGTGAAGTGGGCAAAGGCCGCTTCCATGTCACCGCCGGTGATGGCCAGGGTCAGTTGCCCGTAAGGGACGTCTTTGATGCGGTCGATACGGCCGGCGAGGATGCTGTAGTCCACCCCCGTTTCGCGGGCGACGGTGCCCAGCAAGGGTGCGTAGGTCGAATCACCCTGGAAGGTCAGGCGCACGATACGGCCCGGCACGTGCGCGAAGTCATCACGCTGCTCGCTTTCGTCGATGTGCTCGTCTTCCTGAACAAACCGCTTGGTGGTTGGATGCTTGGGGTGCAGAAACACCTCGGCCACCGGACCCTGTTCGACGATCGAGCCGGCATCCATCACGGCCACTTGATCGCAAACGCGACGAATCACGTCCATTTCATGGGTGATCAGCACGATGGTCAGCTTCAGCTCGCGGTTGATCTCGGCCAACAGTTGCAGGACCGACGCAGTGGTTTGCGGGTCCAGGGCGCTGGTGGCTTCGTCGCACAGCAGGATTTTCGGCTTGGTTGCCAGGGCGCGGGCGATGCCGACGCGCTGCTTCTGGCCACCGGACAACTGCGCCGGGTACTTCTTGGCGTGGTCGGACAAGCCTACCCGCGCCAGCAACTCGGCCACGCGCAGGTCGATCTCGCTGCGCGACAGCTCGCCGGCCAGATTCAACGGCAGGGCCACGTTGTCCGCGACTGTCTTGGAGGCCAGCAGGTTGAAGTGCTGAAAGATCATCCCGACTTGTTGACGGAAGCGGCGCAGCGCATTGGCGTCCAGCGCGGTGACTTCCTCGCCATCCACGGTGATCTTGCCGCCGCTGGCATCCTCCAGGCGGTTGATCAGGCGCAACAGGGTACTTTTTCCCGCGCCGGAATGGCCGATCAGGCCAAACACCTGGCCGTTCTCAATCGTCAGACTGGTCGGGTTCAGTGCGGGAATATCCTTACCGGCAACGCGGTAGGTTTTATGGACGTTTTGAAACTCGATCACGTAGCGAACCTTGTGGGGCGCGTTGGAAAAGGATCAGCGGTTAGCCGGGCGGGCATTTTAGCGTGTCCGTATAGAGGTTCTTAGCATTTATTTTGCGTTCGTCATGCCATTTGGCGATAACGAAACAACCGTAAATGCACAAGATCGCCGCGTGGCCAGCGTGTTCTTCTCGATGAAGACGCTGGCCACGCGGCGATCTCACTTACGGTTTGCGCGGTGACAACACCATTTGCGCCGGGACGTGCCGCAGGATTTGTCGCTCGATGTCCAGGTCGAAGCCTGGGTCCAGCTTTTGCACACGTTTGGTCAGCAACGTGGCCAGCCAGGGGTAATCCTCGGTGCGCGGGGCCTGGATGCTCACGTCGCACTGGTAATTCACCACGTCAGCGGCAATCGCGTCGAGTTGCCGGCGTAGTTGCTTGCTATCGGTGATGTTCAGCGCAATTGTTGTGCTTTCAGCCGTTGGGTCGATGACTTTGGCAACCGGTTTGGCGGCGGCTGCCTGGAGGGCGGCCTCGGCTTTTTCCAGCTCGGCTTTACGGGCTTGGGTGATAGCGCCGTTGACACCACCGGTCAGTGCCGGGGCCTTGGGCATCAGGACACGAGCCCGGCTCAGGGCCGTAGCGGCGGCATTGACATCACCTTTTTGCAGCATGATCTGGCTGCGTTGCAGATAGGCTTCGGCGAGTTGTCGTTGGTAGGGCTCCAGCGACGGATCATTGGGTGATTGCGCCTGTAGGGCGGCCAATTGATCTTCGGCAGTGGCCAGCTCACTGCTGGCCAGGCTTTGCTCCAGCTGCGCGATTGCCGGCGCCCGCGCGTCCGGGGCCTCGGGGGGCGGTGTGCTCTGGCAGGCACCCAGCAGCAAAAATGCAACAAGGAGCAGATAACGGGAGGCGAACGGCTTCATTCCTGCGACTCTCTGATTGCGCAAAAAACGAGCAAGTCTACACCCCTCGACGGGGCAGGACAAAACTCAGCAAAAACAGCGCGGCGGCGGCGACCACAATCGATGGGCCAGCCGGCGTGTCCTTGAACCACGACAGCGCCAGGCCACCGCAGACCGCGAGTATACCCAGCAAACTCGCGCCCAAGGCCATCTGCTCGGGCGATCGCGCGTGACGTTGTGCCGCCGCCGCCGGAATGATCAGCAACGAAGTAATCAGCAGCACGCCGACGATTTTCATCGCCACCGCGATCACGACCGCAATCAACAGCATCAAGGCCAGGCGCAGCCCGGCTACGGGCAAGCCTTCGACCCTGGCCAACTCTTCATGCACGGTAATCGCCAGCAGCGGCCGCCACAGCGCCACCAGTAACAGCAGAACCGCTGCGCTGCCGCCGAGAATCCACGCAAGATCGCTAGGGCTGATCGCCAGCAGGTCGCCGAACAGGTAAGCCATCAGGTCGATCCGCACTTCATGCATGAAGCTTAGTACCACCAGGCCCAGAGAGAGCGTGCTCGGTGCAAGAATCCCCAGCAAGGTGTCGGAAGCCAGTGGCTGGCGCTGTTGCAGGGTCACCAGGAGCACGGCCAGCAACAGGCAGCCGACCGTGACCGCGATGGTCGGGCTGACATCCAGCAAAAAGCCCAGCGCCACGCCGAGCAAGGCCGCGTGGGACAAGGTGTCGCCAAAATAAGCCATGCGCCGCCAGACCACGAAGGATCCCAGGGGGCCCGCGACGACAGCCAGGGCCAGGCCTGCAAGCAGGGCATACAACAGAAAATCAGCCATGCTTGCAGCCATCTCCGTGAACGTGGGTGTGAGCGGACGGTGCCGCGCTGACCACCGAGCCATGCAGGTCGTGGGCATGGTCGTGATGGTGGTGATAGATCGCCAGGCTTTGCGCGTTCTTGCCGAACAGTTCGACGAACGCCGGATCGCCGCTGACCTGCTCGGGATGTCCGGAGCAGCAGACGTGGCGATTGAGGCAGACCACCTGGTCGGTGGTGCTCATCACCAGGTGCAGGTCGTGGGAAACCATCAGCACGCCGCAGCCGTGGCGATCACGCAGGCGCGTGATCAGGCTGTACAGCTCGGCTTGCCCGGCCACGTCGACGCCTTGCACCGGTTCGTCGAGGACCAGCAACTCCGGCTCGCGCAGCAAGGCACGGGCCAACAGAACGCGCTGCATTTCACCGCCAGAGACGCTCTGTACCGGGCTGTCGATGACCTGTTCGGCACCGACTTCCTTGAGTGCGGCCAGGGCCCGGGCGCGATCGACGCCGGGGACCAGGCGCAGAAAACGCAGTACCGACAGCGGGAGGGTCGGGTCGACGTGCAGTTTCTGCGGCATGTAGCCGACTCTCAGCTTTGGCTTGCGCCATACGCTGCCGCTGTCGGGCTTGAGCAGGCCGAGCACGGCACGCACCAGGGTGGTCTTGCCGGCGCCGTTGGGGCCGATCAGAGTGACAATCTGTCCCGGCTCGACACTCAGCTCGATGTTGTCCAGCACGGTTTGCCCGGCAAAGGTCACCGCAACTTGCTCAAGGCGGATCAACGCTGTGCTCATCAAGCCCCCTGGCAACCGGCGCAGAGACCGACCACTTCGACGGTCTGGCCTTCAACCACGAACCCGACGTCGCTGGCGCTGTGGATGATGGCGTCGCTGATGGAGGTTTGCTCCAGCTCGATGGCGGCATGGCACTCGCGGCAAATCAGGAACTGCCCCTGATGGGCGTGCCCCGGATGGTTGCAGCCGACAAAGGCGTTGAGCGACGAGATCCGATGCACCAGGCCGTTATCCAGCAGGAAATCCAGGGCGCGGTAGACCGTCGGCGGTGCTGCGCGGCGGCCATCCTGCTCGCTGAGCACCGCCAGGATGTCGTAGGCCCCCAGCGGCTTGTGGCTTTGCCACACCAGTTCCAGTACCCGCCGACGCAATGCGGTCAGGCGCAACCCTTGGCGTGCGCAGATGGCATCGGCCTCGGACAGTGCGCTGTGCACGCAATGTGAGTGGTCGTGGGGACGGCTGGCGAGCGGTGTGATAGGCATGAGCGGCGACGAGTTTTGTGAGAGACGTTATTATGTTACTCGTTCTCGCCCCTTTGAGTGGTTATCGTGCCCAGACTTTTTGCCATCCTTGTCACATTTACTGCCAGTTTGTTCGCTTTCAGCGCCGCTCACGCCGAAGTCAAAGTGCTCACCAGCATCAAGCCGCTGCAACTGATTGCCGCTGCGGTGCAGGATGGCGCGGGGGTGCCGGAAGTCCTGCTGCCACCGGGTGCATCGCCACATAACTATGCCTTGCGGCCTTCCGACGTACGGCGCGTGCAGTCGGCGGACCTGCTGTACTGGATCGGGCCGGACATGGAGGGCTTCCTGCCCCGCGTACTCAAGGGGCGCACCTTGCCATCGGTGGCCGTGCAGGACCTGCCAGGCTTGAAGCTGCGCCATTTTGGCGAAGACAACCACGCCCACGCCGAAGAGGCTGACGAGCATGACCATGATCACCGCCCCGGTAGTCTCGATGCCCACTTGTGGCTGTCGCCGGTCAATGCGCGTGTCATCGCCGCTAAAATCGCCGCCGACCTGAGTGCAGTCGATCCGGCCAATGCTGGGCGCTACCAAGGCAACCTCAAGGCATTCGATGAGCGACTGGATGCGCTGGATCTGCGATTGAAAGCCCGCCTGGCGGTTGTCGAGGGCAAGCCCTACTTCGTGTTCCATGAAGCGTTCGACTACTTTGAGGATGCCTACGGCCTCAAGCATGCGGGTGTGTTCAGTGTGGCCGCCGAAGTTCAGCCCGGTGCCCAGCACGTCGCTGCGATGCGCGCGCGTCTGCAAGCGGTCGGCAAGACTTGCGTGTTCAGCGAGCCGCCGCTGCGCCCTCGCCTGGCCGAGACGCTGGTGGCCGGCCTGCCGGTGAAACTGGCGGAACTTGATGCGCTGGGTGGCTACACACCAGCCACCGCACGGGGTTATGAGCAGGTGCTGGAGAAGTTGGGGAATGATCTGGCGGGGTGCCTGGAGTCGCTGTAACCGGAAAACAGGCGCCATTCCATTCGCGGGCAAGCAGAATGCCGCCCGCGATGCCTTTAAATGGCGAACGGCAGCGGCGTGCTGACCAGTTGACGCTGCGCCAGGCGATGCTCGAACTCTTTCGGGTCGTGAATCAGCACGTCCTGTCCGGCAAAGGACTCGGCAGCGATCAGGCGTGACAACCAGAAGCGCACGCAGGCCACCCGCAACAGGGTCGGCCACAGTTCGGCCTCGGCCGGGGTGAACGGCCGCAGCGCGGCGTAGGCGCCGAGCAATGCCCGCGCCCGTGGGCCGTCAATCAAGCCGTCATCGTCCGAACACCAGTCATTCAGGGCGATGGCCACGTCGTAGAGCATCGGCCCCGAGCAGGCGTTGTAGAAATCGATCAGCCCGGTCAGGTGCGTGCCTTCAAACATGGCGTTGTCGCGGAACAGGTCGGCGTGGATGTTGGCCCGTGGCAACGCCAGGATGCTGTCTTTGCGGGCGGTGATTTCATCCAGTGCGCGCTGTAGCAATGCGCGCGACTCAACCCCCAGGTGCGACAGAAGTTGTGTGCCCTCTTCGAGCATCCAGTCCAGGCCGCGATCGGTCTTGCGCTTGATCATCTTGTCTTTGGTTGCCAGGTGCAGATGCCCCAGCAGTTCCCCGACCTGCACACAGTGCTGCGCGTTGGCGACTTTGATGTGCTTGCCGGCCAGGCGTGGCTGCAACAGCGCAGGCTTGCCCGCCAGCTCACGCAGGGCGACACCCTCGGTGGTGCGTAGCGCATAGGGCACCGGCAGGTCGGCGTTGTGCAACACGTCGAGCAGTTCGATGAAGAACGGCATTTCCTGCGCCGGGCCACGCTCAATCAGGGTCAGGACAAACTCGCCCTGCTCCAGGCTGATGAAGTAGTTGGTGTTTTCACTGCCCGCGGCGATCCCCTGGAAATCAAGCAGGCGGCCGAGCCCATAAGGGGCGAGAAAGGTTTCCAGCTCGGGCCGAGCCAGGGGGGTGAACACAGACATGGTTAAAAACTGCTCAGTTCGGGTGCTGCTATAGAGCCAGCACCGATTAAAGTTAAGAAACTACTTCCACGAAAAAATTTCCCAGGCAGGGATCAGCATATCCGGCTGATCCGAGCGGATGAAATTGGCTTCCGTTCCGTCCGAGCGCACCAGGAAATACGGTTTGCCGCCCTTCGGAGTGACCTTGATCGCATACAGGAAGCCGTTCTGGCGGTATTCCTGGATGGTCTTGTCACCTTCAGTGCGAATGGTGACTTCCGGTTCTGGGGTCGGTGCGTCATCCGCTGCCATGGCAGCCAGCGGAATGCAGGTAAACAAGCCAGCCAGCAACAGGCGATTGAGTGTACGCATGATAACCTTGTCCCTTTGTCGTCAACGGTCCCGCTATTCTAGCGCCGGACCCGCCGAAAAGGTTGATCCTGCTCATGAGCCAAGCCCCCCTCGTCCTGGTGGACGGTTCTTCATACCTGTACCGCGCCTTTCACGCGCTGCCACCTTTGACTACCTCCAAAGGCCTGCCAACCGGTGCGGTCAAGGGCGTGCTGAACATGCTCAAGAGTCTGCGCAAGCAGTACCCGAACAGCCCGTTCGCCGTCGTGTTCGACGCCAAGGGTGGGACATTTCGCGACGACATGTACGCCGAATACAAGGCCAATCGCCCGAGCATGCCCGACGATATGCGCGTGCAGATCGAGCCCCTGCATGCCAGCGTGATTGCCCTGGGCTTCCCGCTGTTGTGCGTGGAAGGCGTTGAAGCGGACGACGTGATCGGCACGCTGGCCCGCAGCAGCGCGGCCGCTGACCGCCCGGTGGTGATCTCCACGGGCGACAAGGACATGGCGCAGCTGGTCGACGGGCACATTACCTTGGTCAATACCATGACCGGTAGCGCGATGGACGTGGCTGGCGTGAAGGAGAAATTCGGCGTCGCTCCCGAGCAGATCATCGACTATCTGGCGTTGATGGGCGATTCCTCCGACAACATTCCGGGCGTTCCGGGGATTGGCCCGAAGACTGCGTCCGGCCTGTTGGTGGGCGTCAATGGCGGCCTGACCGAGCTGTATGCACAGCTCGATATCGTGCCGACCCTGCCGATTCGCGGGGCCAAGACCCTGCCGGCCAAGCTCGAAGAGCACAAGGAGATGGCGTTCCTCTCCTATCGACTGGCGACCATCAAGGTCGACGTGCCGCTGGACGTGGGGCTGGACGATTTGCACCTGGGCGAGCCGGACCGCGAAAAACTGGCCGAGCTCTACACCCTGCTTGAATTCAAGAGCTGGTTCGATGAGCTGCAACGCGATGCCAAGCGTCTTGAGCTGAGTGCCGCTCCCCAGCCTGAGCCGGTGGCTGATCTGTTGAGTGCCACCGAGACCGAAGCCAGCGCGCCCGTGGTCGTTGAAGCGCGCTACGAAACCATCCTCGATCAGGCCCGTTTCGACGCCTGGCTGAAGAAGCTCAATGGCGCCAAGCTGTTTGCCTTCGACACGGAAACCACCGGTATCGACGCCCAGCAGGCGCAACTGGTGGGGCTGTCCTTCGCCGTGCAACCTTTTGAAGCGGCCTACATTCCGCTGATTCACGCCTACGAAGGTGTGCCGGAGCAGTTGGATCGCGACAGCGTCCTGCGTGCCCTGAAGCCGCTGCTGGAGGACCCGGACAAGCTCAAGGTTGGCCAGCACGCCAAGTTCGACATGAATATCCTGGCCAACTGCGCCATCGGTGGCGATCCAGCCTGCGGCATCACCGTGCGCGGCATTGCCTTCGACACCATGCTTGAGTCCTATGTGCTCAACTCCACCGCCACCCGCCATGACATGGACAGCCTGGCGCAGAAGTACCTGGACTACACCACCGTGAGCTTCCAGGACATCGCGGGCAAAGGGGCCAAGCAGCTGACCTTCGATCAGATCGCCCTTGAGCAGGCCGGGCCTTATGCTGCTGAAGACGCCGATGTGACCCTGCGGCTGCACCAGACCCTGCACGAGAAGCTGGCCGCCATCCCGAGCCTGGCCAGTGTGCTGAGCGATATCGAGATGCCGTTGGTGCCGGTGCTGGCGCGCATCGAACGCCAGGGTGCGCTGGTGGATGCCGAGCTGTTGGGGGTGCAGAGCATTGAGCTGGGCGACAAGATGACAGCCCTGGAGCGTGAAGCCATTCACATCGCCGGTGAGGAGTTCAATCTCGGCTCGCCCAAGCAGTTGGGTGCGATCCTCTACGAAAAGCTCGGCTATCCGGTGCTGAAGAAAACCGCCAAGGGCCAGCCGTCCACCGCCGAAGAGGTGCTGGCCAAGCTGGCGGAAGATGACTACCAACTGCCCAAGGTGCTGATGCAATACCGCTCCATGAGCAAGCTCAAGAGCACCTACACCGACCGCCTCCCTGAGCAGATCAACCCGCGCACCGGGCGGATTCACACCTCTTATCACCAGGCGGTGGCGTCCACCGGGCGCCTGTCCTCCAGTGATCCGAACCTGCAGAACATTCCGGTGCGTACCGCCGAGGGCCGGCGCATCCGCCAGGCTTTTATCGCCCCGAGCGGCTACAAACTGCTGGCGGCGGACTATTCGCAGATCGAGCTGCGGATCATGGCGCACCTGTCCCGGGACGAAGGCCTGCTCAATGCGTTTCGCAACAACCTGGACGTGCACACGGCCACGGCCGCCGAGGTGTTCAAGGTTGAGCTTCAGGACGTCACGTCCGACCAGCGTCGCAGCGCCAAGGCGATTAACTTCGGTCTGATCTACGGCATGGGGGCGCAGAAGCTCGGCAAGGACATTGGCGTCGATACCAAGCAGGCCAAGGCCTACATCGACACCTATTTTGCCCGCTATCCCGGCGTGCGCGAGTACATGGAGCGCACCCGTGCCCAGGCGGCGGACCAGGGGTATGTAGAAACGCTGTTCGGGCGCCGCCTGTACCTGCCCGAGATCCACTCCAACAAACCCCAGGAGCGCGCTGGCGCCGAACGCACGGCGATCAACGCGCCGATGCAGGGCACGGCGGCAGACATCATCAAGAAAGCCATGGTGGCGGTGGATAACTGGCTGATGGCTTCCGGCCTGGACGCCAAAGTCATCCTGCAGGTACACGATGAACTGGTGCTGGAGGTTCGCGAGGACCTGGTCGACCAGGTTCGCGAGGAAATTCGCGTGCACATGAGCGGCGCGGCGGCCCTGGATGTGCCTCTTCTGGTGGACGTCGGTGTCGGAAACAACTGGGATGAGGCTCATTAAGCCGTTTTGAGGCGCAATTGGCCGCGGCATAGTGTCGCGGCCATCGCAGGCGAAGGGCTGTTAGCTCGAAAAAATCTTGGATTATTCCAATCGATTTTGAAACTGGCCGGAACTAAATCCGTGAACCCCCACTCAGAATTACTGAATGGGTGGTGAAGCCCTTCGATGCTCCTATGTTGTGTTAAGTGTTGGCAGATATCTGGACCCCGCCCTAGCGGTCCGGAACTTAGACCCCGAACTACTCCCTCCCCATATGTAGTTCGGGGTTTTTTTTGCCTGAAAACTGTCTGTGGAACGGCCATGCTGCGTTAAAAGCGCGGCTCGAAATGCTCATTTAGGCCCCTAAAGTCGAACGCGACCCCGGTCGTTTCGAGCTGCGCTTTTGCCTTGCCTGACCGTCCCACAAACAGTTTTCGCATTTCCCAAAAGCTTATTGAGCTTCTGTCTCGGCGCCCTTGTCCGCCAGTTCCATCCAGTCCGCCAATACCGTGTAGGCCTCTTCCAGACCCAGGCGTTTGGGGGCCGAGAACAGCTGGATGGTCACGGCTTCGCCCCAGCCTTTGCGGATTTCTGCCTGAACCTTGAGCAGTGAGTTCTTCGCCGCGCCGTAGGTCAGTTTGTCGGCCTTGGTCAGCAGAATGTGCATCGGCATGCCGCTGGCGACAGCCCAGTCGAGCATCAACAGGTCGAAGTCGGTCATTGGATGACGGATGTCCATCATCAGAATCAGGCCCTTCAAGCTCTCGCGGCTGCCCAGGTAGGCTTCCAGGTGGCGCTGCCAGTGCTGCTTCAGCGGGATTGGCACTTTCGCGTAACCGTAGCCCGGCAGGTCGACCAGACGCCGATCTTCGTCTAGCTTGAAGAAGTTCAACAGCTGTGTGCGACCCGGAGTCTTCGAGGTGCGCGCCAGGCTGGCGTGGGTCAGGGTGTTCAGCGCGCTGGACTTGCCGGCGTTGGAACGCCCGGCGAAGGCCACTTCAAAGCCTTCGTCGTCAGGGCATTGATCGACTTTGGCAGCGCTGAGCATGAAGGTGGACTGTTGGCACAGACCAAGGATGGGGTTCTTGAGTTGCATGGGATTTCCGATGTGGGCGGTGCCGAGAATGGTCGCAAAGAGCTGCGTCGTTTCCGTTTCAGTGACGCCAGTATATAATGCCGCAGATTTTGTGTGCGCTTTGTCCCAGCGTAGGATGAAGTTCACGAGAGCGATTGACCTTGATTGCGCATAAGAACGCAGCACGCTCTCAACCCTGAAAAGGTCGTTTTATGACGAAATGGCTGCTAGCTGCCGGTGTCTTGATGCCGCTTTATGGCGCGCAGGCTACACAGGATCCGGAAGCTGTGTACAACCGTGTTTGTGGAGCCTGTCATTCCGGCCAACTCCCGACGGCGCCTCAAAAGGGCGATCAGGAAGCTTGGGCGCCAAGACTGGCGCAAGGTATGGAGACGCTGGTGCAACACGTGACCCAGGGTTTCAAGGCGATGCCGCCGCGTGGTTTGTGCATGGACTGCAGTGCCGAGGATTACCAGGCAATCATCCAGTGGATGAGCGAGTGATCCCGGTCCATAACTCTTTAACCCTTAGCCGTAGTTGGATTAGCTGATGAACAAATTAGTCGTGAGTCTGCTGTTGACCCTGGGCATCGCAGGTGGCGCCCATGCTGCGGGCGACGCTGCTGCTGGTCAGGCGAAAGCCGCAGTATGTGGTGCTTGCCATGGCCCGGATGGCAACAGCATGGCGCCAAACTTTCCAAAACTGGCGGGTCAGGGTGAGCGTTACCTGAACAAGCAACTGCACGACATCAAGTCGGGCAAGCGCACCGTTCTGGAGATGACCGGCCTGCTGACCAACCTGAGCGATCAGGACCTGGCTGACATTTCAGCCTACTTCGCCAGCCAGAAAGGCAGCGTCGGCGCGGCAGACCCGAAAGTCGTGGCTCGCGGTGAAGAGTTGTTCCGCGGCGGCAAACTGGAGCAGGGCATGCCATCGTGCACCGGTTGCCACTCGCCTAACGGCGCCGGCAACGCGGCAGCTGCTTTCCCGCACCTGGGTGGCCAGCACGCTCAATACACCGCCAAGCAACTGACCGATTTCCGTGAAGGCAACCGTACCAACGACGGTGACGCGAAAATCATGCAAAGCGTTGCAGCCAAGCTGAGCAACAAAGACATCGAAGCGGTGTCCAGCTACATTCAGGGCCTGCACTAAGGTCCGTCGAGCGGGCGTTACGCGGGAGGTTGAACCCGCACAACGTTAACGCTCGATTAATCCTTCGATGCAAGCATAAAAAGGGTGGCTTAGGCCGCCCTTTTTTGTGGCCGCTGCCGTTACACTAGAGAACTGATGCCCGCCATGGCCTGCCAGAAAGCAGGTCGCGCGAGGCGAGCCAATTTGCCCAGGAGTAAAGCATGCGTAATCTGATTCTCAGCGCCGCACTCGTCACTGCCAGCCTGTTCGGCGTCACCGCCCAGGCTGCTGAGCCGCTTGAAGCCGGTAAACAATATGTCGAACTGAGCAGCGCCGTTCCGGTGGCTGTGCCCGGCAAGATCGAAGTCGTGGAGCTGTTCTGGTATGGCTGCCCGCATTGCTATGCGTTCGAGCCCACCATCAACCCTTGGGCTGAAAAACTGCCGGCCGATGTGAACTTCGTGCGTATCCCGGCCATGTTCGGTGGTATCTGGAACGTGCACGGCCAGCTGTTCATCACCCTGGAAGCCATGGGTGTAGAGCAAAAGGTTCATAAAGCAGTGTTCGAAGCCGTCCACGATGGCAAGAAGCTCGCTACCCCGGAAGAAATGGCCGAGTTCCTGGCCGGCGAAGGTGTCGACAAGGACAAGTTCCTGAGCACCTACAACTCGTTCGCCGTCAAAGGCAAGGTTGAAGACGCCAAGAAGAAGGCCCAGGCCTATCAGATCTCCGGCGTACCGAGCATGGTCGTCAATGGCAAGTACCGCTTTGACCTTGGCACCGCTGGTGGTCCTGAAGGCGCTCTGAGCGTGGCTGACCAGTTGATCGCCAAGGAGCGCGCCGCTAAGTAAGCGGCGCACGCCATGCGTCGTTGGGGTACTGAACGCGTCGTCGGCCTGCATGATCCGCAGGTCAACGAGCATCATCTGGAACCCTCGGGCTTGCCCGCGGACAGTCGTCTGCGTCTGCTGAGCTTCAACATCCAGGTGGGTATCAGTACCGAGCGTTATCGGCACTACCTGACCCGTGGCTGGCAACACCTGCTGCCGCACACCGGGCGCGCCGACAACCTGCAAAAGATCGGCAACCTGCTGGGCGACTACGATCTGGTCGCCTTGCAGGAAGCGGATGGCGGCAGCCTTCGTTCCGGCTACGTCAATCAAGTCGAACACTTGGCCCAGCTTGGCGCCTTCCCCTACTGGTATCAGCAACTCAATCGAAACCTGGGTCGTCTCGGCCAGCACAGTA
This sequence comes from Pseudomonas sp. Irchel s3b6, assembly GCF_900187415.1. NCBI lineage: Bacteria > Pseudomonadati > Pseudomonadota > Gammaproteobacteria > Pseudomonadales > Pseudomonadaceae > Pseudomonas > Pseudomonas sp. Irchel s3b6. The sequence goes on from NZ_FYDM01000018.1 coordinate 62,380, forward strand.
ATGGTGTGCTCAGCCGGATGCGGCCCTGGCAGATTGAGGATCACCCGCTGCCTGGGCCCAAGGGCCGGGGTGCGATTCTCGTGCGGTTTGGCGAGGGGCCCGAGGCGCTGGTCGTCGTGATGATGCACCTGGCGCTCGGTGCCCGGGTTCGCAGTCTGCAACTGGCCTACATTCGCGAGTTGATCGGTGGCTACAAGCACCAGGTGCTGATGGGCGACATGAACACCCATGCCAGCGATCTGCTGCAAAGCTCGCCTTTGCGCGACCTGGGCCTGCTTGCGCCGCAAGTCGAAGCGACATTCCCCAGCTGGCGCCCGCAGCGTTGCCTGGACCATATTCTGCTCAGTCCGACCCTGACGCTTGAACGGGTCGAAGTGCTGGCGCAACCCATCTCCGATCACCTGCCGGTCGCGGTAGAGATTCGTCTGCCGGGTTCGCTCACGGCCGATGCATTGCCCGCGTTGAGTCCTGCCCTTCGCGGAACCCCTGAATGAGCGACGAAGCAAACCGCTGGAAAGAGAAGTACCTCAAAAGTATCGAACAGCAGGAAAAACTCGAGCGTCGCTGGGATGCCCGCCTCGACTTGCTGCGTCGTGGGCTGGTGCGCAGTACGCTGGCTGCCGAGGGGACCGACCGTGCGGTAGACCAATGCATGAAGGAAATGCGCGAAGTCATCCGCACCAATGAAATGGATGCCGGGTTGGCTGCGTTGCTGCCACGTCTGGAAAAAGCCGTGCTGGATTCCGAGCAGCGGCGCGAAACCCGGGTTGATCAGATCGGCTCGGCGCTTACCGCACTGGTCGCGCAACTCCAGGCCTTGCCATTGCCACGAGAGGTCAGTCGACCGCTCAAGACCTTTGCCAAGCAATTGGATGGTCGCGTCAGCCAGGCCCGCGAGATTCCCTTGCTGCTCGGTGAACTGAGTCAGTTACAGAGCCAGGCACTCAGTGTGCTGGAGAGCCCTGATGAACCTGACCGCCCAGGGTTGTTGCAGCGTCTGTTTGGGGGGCGTGATGAGGGCGGCGAAGAGCAGCCGGTCGGTTCGACCCAGCCAGTGCCTGCTGTTGGCATGACGCCTGAGCCTGTGACAGTGCCGATCGCGCAGCAGGCTCAGGAAGCATCGACAGCCGTCGTAGTGGAGTCCGAGCCTGAGCCGATCGAGGAGTCATCAGCGCTCGCAGTGGCCGCTTTTGAACCGCCGGTGCAGCAGGCTCGGCACGACTCGACCCAGGCTGCGGATCAGGATCTGGCAGTCCTGGACGAGCGGGAAGCGCCGCTTGCCCTGCAACCCGAGGTCGAAACCACGCCATTGGTCGACAGCCTGCCCTTGTCTCCAGCCGTGGCACACATCCACACCGAAGTGGATCCTGAGTATTGCGAACCGGACGCGCTTTATGCGCTCCCGGATTCGCCAGAGCCGTCCTACAGCTCGGTGGCCAAGCACATCGAAGGCACGCTGCTGGGGCTGCTGGACGATCTATCGTTGCCCGAACGCCACCGCCCGCAAGCCGAGGCCATGCGCGTACGGCTGAGAAACGGGTTGAATTGGTACGAACTGCTACCGATCCTCGATGATCTTGCGGTGTTGATGCTGGCGATCACCGACAGTGGCCAGCACGAGTTCGAGGTCTACCTCAAGCAGCTCAATGAGCGCCTGGAATCCTTCCAGAGCAACCTGCAAGCGGCCAGTGACGGGCACGCGGACAACCGTTCGGCCGCTCGCGAGATGGACACACAGCTCCGTGAACAGGTCGACGGATTGCACAGCAGCATGCAGGACGCTGCGGACCTGGAGGATCTCAAGCGTGTATTGGAGAACCACCTCGAGGGCCTGCTCGGCACTCTGGACCAGTACCAGCAGCAGCGCGACGAGCGCGAGCAGGAAGTTGCAGCGCGTCTGCAAGGCCTGGCGCAAAGGGTGGCGAGCATGGAGCAGGAAGCCCAAGGCTATCGCGAACACCTGGAAGAGCAGCGCCAGAAGGCCTTGGTCGACCCGCTCACCGGCTTGCCGAACCGGGCCGCCTGGAGCGAACGCCTGGAGCATGAAGTGGCCCGGTGGCAACAGCACGGCACGACCTTGTTGCTGGCGATGCTCGACCTGGATCACTTCAAGCGCATCAACGATAACTACGGCCACCTGGCCGGCGACAAGGTGCTGAAAATCATCGCAACGGTGCTGCGCAAGCGCCTGCGAGGTTCGGACTTCATTGCCCGCTTTGGTGGCGAAGAGTTTGTATTGCTGGTGCCCGACACCTCGCTGGCAGCGGGTGTGAACCTGCTGGAAACCTTGCGAGCGGCCATCGAAGCCTGCCCGTTTCACTTCAAGGGCGAACCGGTGACCATTACGGTTTCCATCGGTGTGACGGCGTTCAAGCCGGGAGAACGTAGCGATCTGGTGCTTAAGAGAGCCGATCAGGCGCTATATCGGGCAAAAAATGCCGGACGAAATCGCGTTGAGCCGGCCTGACGGCAATTGTTCCATTTTATTTAATCCGGCGCTTTTAGCGGCTCAGGTACAAGACGGTACGTTACACTGTTGCATTACTGTCTTCAGCGTACTGTCACTGCCATGAAATTCATTACTTTGCTCGTGTCCTTTCTTGTCCTGGCAGGTTGCGCCAGTGGTCCTCGTTACGATACCAGCCACCCTTCGGCCAATTACGACAACCGTGTGCAGTTCGTCGTCATGCATTACACCTCCGCGTCGCTGACGCAGTCACTGGCGTTGTTGACCCATGGCGAGGTCAGCAGTCATTACCTGGTCGGTGATGATAAAAACGCGACCATCTACAAGCTGGTGGATGAGAACTATCGCGCCTGGCATGCCGGTGAAAGCGAGTGGCAAGGGCGTACCTGGCTGAACTCGAGTTCCATCGGCATCGAGATCGTCAATCCGGGCTTCAGCGATACGCCGACCGGACGCGTCTGGTATCCCTACAGCGAAGCCCAGGTGCAGTCGCTGATCGTCCTGCTCAAGGACATCAACAAGCGTCATGGCATCAGCCCTCGCCAGGTGATCGGCCACAGTGACATCGCCCCCTTGCGCAAACTCGACCCAGGCCCGTTGTTCCCGTGGAAGCGCCTGGCCGAAGCCGGTGTGGCGCTCTGGCCCAACGAGCAGGCAGTCGCCCGTCAGCAAGCGGTGTTTGCGACACGGTTACCGAGCATCAGCTGGTTTCAGGAGCAACTGACGCGCCTGGGCTACACGACGCCGCAGACCGGCGAGCTGGATGTCGCCACCCGGCATGTACTGGCGGCCTTCCAGATGCGCTTCCGGCCATCGCGCTTCGACGGTACGCCAGACGCGCAAAGTGCTGCGATTCTGCAAGTACTCAATCAGACAAAATAATGACGCCCGCTCGACGGTAGGGGTCATATCTCAATCAGTAGCTATAACTCATTGGTAATCCTTCGGATGTTTAATGATGGCGGCTGCTCGAAAGACCCTGCGCAACTGGTTTCATCGCCCTTGGTTTTTGGCGATGCTGGCGGCTGCGCTCAGCGCGGCCTTGTTGTTGGCCGGTAGCCTGGGGTTGTCGTTGCGTCAGGTCCAGTTGCGGGAAAGCGAACAGATGAACGCCCAGGGGGAGCGTTTCCTGGAGCGACTGGAGCAACTGTTCGGCCAATTGCGCGAAGGCCTGGACGACCTTGAGGCACAACCACTGCGTGGCTGTGACATGAACATGCTCACGACCTTGCAGCAGGTCAGTTTCAACTACCGTTTCGTGTATGAAGCTGCCTACATCGACAAGACACAGTTCTGCTCCAACCGCCCTCATCAGGAAGCGCTTTCGGCCATCCGCCCACCCGATATCAAGGGCCCGACCTACAGCTATTGGCTCAATACGTCGACCGAACCCGATGAAAACCGCGCGGCATTGATGCTTGGGCGCGGCAATTTTCGGGTCGCGACGTCGCGCGGGCATTTGACCGACATGGTCGACTTGCCACCGGGCAGCAGCCTGTTGGTGATCCTCGATCATGGTGCCCGGGCGGTTCCGGTGCTTGGCGCGCCGCAAGCCTGGCCACTGACTGAGCCTTGGTCACCGTTCAGCAATGAGCCATTGCAGATCACCCGGACCCAGCTGATCTATCGGATGCCGACCAACAATCCTGAGTACCAACTGGTTTTGACCTCTCCGCGCACCCGCATGAGCTTGCCGGCACTGTGGTGGTGGTTGGTGTCGGCAAGCCTGATGGTGGGATTGAGCATCGGCGCGGTGGTGTATCTGTTGGCCCGGCAGCGACAGTCAATGGGCGGTGAGTTGCAGGGCGCGCTCAAGCGCGGCGAACTGCAGGTGTTGTATCAACCGATCTTTGACCTGCGCAGCCGCAACTGTGTCGGCGCTGAGGCCTTGTTGCGCTGGCGTCGACCGGACGGCACGCTGACCAGTCCGGACCTGTTCATTCCCATGGCGGAGAACACCGGGCAGATACGCCAGATCACCGACTTTGTCTTACAGCGCCTGCTTGAGCAGCTCGGCCAGTTGCTGCGCGCCAACCCGCAGCTGTATATCTCGGTCAACCTGGCGGCCTGTGATGTGATGGTGCCGAGAATCGGCGAAGTCATGGCCCGGCTGCTGGCCTTGCATCGTGTTGCGGCGCGGCAGATCGCGTTTGAGGTCACTGAGCGCGGTTTGATCGACGTGGCGGTCGCATGCCAGAACCTGCAAGCCTTGCGCGATGCCGGGCATCAGGTGCTGATCGACGACTTTGGCACCGGTTACTGCAGTCTGGCCTACCTGCAAACCCTGCCGGTGGACTGCCTGAAAATCGACAAGGCGTTCATTGATGCACTGGGTCATGACGCCGCGAGCAGCGGGGTGGCCCCCCATATCATCCGCATGGCGCATGCTCTGCAGCTTACGGTCATCGCCGAAGGCATCGAACATGAAGCCCAGGCCATGTTGCTGATGAGTGAAGGGGTGAATTACGGTCAGGGCTGGCTGTTTGCCCAGGCCCTGAGTGCGATGCAATTGATCGAGCTGGTGACCCGCGGCCGCCGACGGGCGCCGCGGCGTATCGATGACGAGGCTTGAACGCCTGCTATAACGGCAACGCCATGTAAAACTGAGCCCCCTGCCCCGGCCGTGAATACACGCCGATGCGGCCACCGTGCAGTTGCACGATCTCCTTGCACAGGGCCAGGCCAAGCCCGGCGCCCCCTTTCTTGCGTCCGACCTGAACAAACGGCTCGAAGATTCGCCCTTGCTGGCCATAGGCGATGCCTTCGCCGTTGTCTTCGACGCTGATGATCACCCGTTCGCCATTGCGACGGGCTTGTAAGCGTATCTGCCCGTTGGGGCGGGTGTGGCGCAGGGCATTGTCGATCAGGTTGTCCAGCACACGCTCCAGTTGCGCCTGATCGGCCTGCAGCCGTGGCATCGGGGCCTGTACCTCCACCCGCAACTCGATGCTGTGCTCACTGGCCCGTTCGACAAAGCGTCCTTGCGCTTGCTCCAGCAAGTTATCGACGTTACAGGCCGCCAGGGAGAGCTTTTGCAGACCGTTTTGATAGCGCGAGAAGTTCAGCAGGTCGTTGATCAACTGCACCAGACGCTGCATTTCGTCATTGACCGTATTCAGCAGATCCGTTTCGCGAGATTCTTCGGAAAAGTGTGCTCGTTCGCGGAACAAGCCGAAGGCCATGTGCATGCCGGTGACCGGCGTGCGCAGTTCATGGGAGGCGCGCAGTACGAACTCGCTGCGCACCCGCTCAAAGGCTCGCTGTTCGGTGACGTCGTGCAGCACCATCACCGCGCCGAGAATATGACCTTCGGTATGGCTGACGGGGGTCAGGCTGTAGCTCAGCAGGCGAGATTGGCCGTCGACTTCGATGCTCAGGTCTTCAGGTGCGCGCTCCAGCGAACCGCCATGCAGCACCCGTTGCAGTTGTTCATCGAGCTCCGGACGTTGCAGCGCGGCGCCCAGGCCCTGACCCAGGCGATCGTCGTCCCAGCCCAGCTGGCGTTGCGCGACCGGGTTAAAGTGCTCCAGATGCCCTTGGCGGTCGATCATCAGCAAGCCGTCGTCGATGCTGTCGAGCACCGCCTGCAAGCGTTGCTGGCCGGCGAGCAGTTCGTCGACGTTGGTTGCCTGATGTTCGCGCAAGGCTTCGGCCATGAGGCCGAAGCGCCGAGTCAGCTGGATCATCTCTGCGGCCGGGGAAATCGGCAGGGTAACGTCGAAATTGCCTTGGCCAATGTCGTCCGCCGCCTTGGCCAGCGCTTCGATGGGGGCACCGAAGCTTTGCGCGATACCGTGTGCGGTGACAAAACCGACGATCAGCACCGCCAGCGCCACCAGGCCAAGCAGGCCGGCGACCAGCAACGCACGTTGACGGACATCGTGCTGAGTGCTGGTGATGTTCTCCAGTACCCGTTTCTGTTCGGCAATCAGGCCGTTGCGCAGGATGTCGAGTTTTTCGGTGAGCGCCTGATTACCGCTGAGTGTGGCGGAAGGTTCCTGTGAGTGACGAAAGGCTTCGAGGAGCGCCCGGTAGTCATTGCGAGCCTGCTGGAAGCCGTGGTGGTCGGTATCGAGGCTATTCTCATGGGCGATGCCTTGGTCCAGTAGCTCGAAGGCGTGTCGCTCTGATGCGTGCAGCGCTTCAAGGTCGGGCGTTTCGTTGAGCATGATGACCCGTTGCTCGTCCAAGGTCTGTTGCAGCTTCAGGTCCAGGTCCAGGGTGATGAAGTTGTCGCGAACCAGCCCCTCCTGATCGCTGGTCATCTGCATCACGCTGACCAGCCCGAGCACCAGCCCGAGCAAGGCGACGGTTATCAATGCCGAGATGCTCAGAAACAGTCGCGTGCGCAACTTTATCGCCAGCTTCATAAGGTACTGCTCACAAATTGTACTGCTTGCGTTTGCGATACAGCGTCGAGGCGTCGATGCCCAGGGTCCTGGCGGCTTGGTCCAGGGTGCCGGAGCTGGCCAGTACCGCGCCGATGTGGGCTTTCTCCAGTTCATCCAGGCTCAACGCGGCACCGATTCGCGGAGCATTATTGGTGGTCTGCTCAGCCATGCCCAAATGGCTGATCTCCACCCTTTCCTGTGGGCAAATGATGCTCGCCCGTTCGACCGCGTTACGCAGTTCACGGATGTTGCCGGGCCATCGGTATCCCAGTAGCGCCTCGCGTGCCTCGTCGCTGAACCCTCTGGCCGGCCGGGCGTACTCTGTGACGAATCCGGCGAGGAAGCGGTCGGCCAGGGTCAGAATATCCTCTGCCCGTTCGCGTAGCGGTGGCAGGTGCAAGGTGATGACATTCAACCGGTACAGCAGGTCTTCACGGAAACGACCGTCGCGGACCATGTCTTCGAGGTTGAGGTTGGTGGCGGCGAGAATCCGCACATCGGCGCGACGGGTCACCGGGTCACCGACCCGCTCGTATTCCTTGTCCTGAATGAAGCGCAGCAGTTTGGACTGCAAGGTCAAAGGGAAATCACCGATCTCATCGAGGAACAGTGTGCCGCCATCGGCTTGATTGACCCGGCCCAGGGTGCTTTCGCTGGCCCCGGTGAATGCCCCCCGGCTATGACCGAACAGCTCGCTTTCCATCAACTCGGCCGTCAAGGACGGGCAGTTGACGGTGACGCAGGACTTCTTCGCGCGCTTGCTCCAGCCATGGATGGCCCGTGCCAGCTCGCCTTTACCCGTGCCTGACTCGCCGAGAAGCAAGATATTGGCGTCGGTGCTGGCAACCTGGCGCGCAGTTTCCAGGACGACTTTCATCGCCGGGCTATGGGAATCCAGGCCGTTGCCGGGTTTGCGCAGTTCGCCTTCGAGGGCTTCAAGGCGTGCCGAAAGCTGGCGAACCTCCAACTGTTTGGCAGTGGCCAGTCGCAGTTGATCCGGGCTGCAAGGCTTGACCAGATAATCGGCGGCACCGGCCTGGATGGCGTCGACGGCGGTGTCCACGGCTGAGTGTGCGGTGACGATGACCACGCGCATCCACGGTGCCTGGATGCGCATTTGCGCCAGCACGTCGAGACCGTTGTCTTCGCCCAGCCGCAGGTCGAGGAAGCACAGGTCGAAGACCTGACGCTGCAGCAGGAGATCTGCCTGGGCGGCGCTGTTGGCAGTGGCGACGTTGTAGCCTTCGTCTTCGAGGCAGTAGCGGAAGGTGCGCAGGATGGCTGCCTCATCGTCCACCAGCAGAATGCGGCCTTGATGCTCGTTGGCGAATTCCATTTTTCCTGCGCTCCTTGAATGAGTGATCTTGATTTAGTCCCGGAGAAATCAGGCAAGTTGCATGATTCATTCTGGTCGCTTCTGATCAAAGCGAAGCCGATATCTGCGCAACTCATCAATAAACGTACGTTTTTGTCAGGTATTACTGCCCATTCACGGGTGTTGGGTTGTCCTGCCTCCTTTTCTGACATCTGCACCGCCCCATACATTCCAAAAATTTTCCATTTGTCTCAGACCGATCGTGCATATCGCACGAGCGACCCTCGCGCATCGTGCAGGATGCGCTCAAACGGATTCTGGGTTTATTTATAACTGTCTGATTTTATTGGTGTTTTAACTGGAAAGAAGCTGGCATGCCGGCTGCAATGTTCTGGTTGATCCGGGTCGCTCATGACACAGCGCCCTCAAACCCATCACCACCCGTGTGGGAGGAGCATCAGGATGAATCGCCAACGTGGCGCCCCATTGCGACTCTTGCCGCTGTGTATCCAACAGGGACTGTCCATCGTGCTGGCGTTGGTGGTCACCCTGATCGGAGGCCAGCAGTTCTTGCGCTGGGAGCACAGTCAGCAGCCGGATGCAGGCATCGCACCAACCCTGCATATCGCCCCGCCCCGTTCCAGTGCTGTCAGCAGCCACCTGCCTGACGCGACTTCCAGGCGAATGATGGACATTGATCAGGCTCGGCCTGAGTTCAAGGGGCCGCCTCAGGAGCGCTGGGTGTTCTAGGCAGCAGGCCGGACGTGCGTTTCACACATCGGGTAAGGCAGCACCACTAATAGACGTGTAAGGAGAATCATCATGTTGAGCTGGGCAATCACATTCCTGATTATTGCCATTGTCGCTGCCGTACTTGGCTTCGGTGGTATCGCGGGCACCGCCACGGGTATCGCCAAGATTCTCTTTGTCGTGTTCCTGGTGATGTTCATCGCTTCCTTCTTCTTTGGCCGTCGCGGTGGTCGAGGCTGATCGCGAGGACTTGCTGCCAGTTTGAAAACCGAAAGGGATCAACAGGGTCTCTTTCCTTTGCGCCCACCCGAGGACGGTGCGCGCATGACCAGGGGGCCGGGACGTTCTGATTGTTTCAGGATCGGAGTGACCTACGGGTACAGGGAGTGCCCGCGAAAGGACCGGGTCAGGCAACGCAAAATTGCGCCGTCTGTTCGCCACTCGCTTGCAAGGTGGTGAACAGGCGGCGCGCTCACAAGTGCAAAGCACTGTCCTAGAGCGATCCAGGGATATTTATCGGGTAATTGTTCCTGCATCTGCCTGGCAAAGCATTTCGCAGTGTTTCCAAGTGACCGTATATCGAGATTTTTAAGATTAATTTCCGGTCATTTTTCGTCACTGCGAGTAGGGAAATTCTGTTTTTTTTGTCCCTTATCAGCTGATCAAAAAACAATCACTGTCCTCTGCGATGGCCGGTTCACGGCACTTATGCCTGCCGAAATGTCGTATTCGAACCGGTTGGGACGGCCGTTTTGTTTGAAAAAACTCATGCCGATTCGGCATAGGGTAGGCGTTTACGGCATTAGACGCGGTGTCCTTGCATCGGAATAGTTGCGCCTTTTTTCGCCTGCCAGAGAGCCGTATACACGCGTTCCGGGGCACCTTATACGGGGGTAGATGCTCAAACTTTTCCGCCATTGAGCGTTCCAGTTCGTGCATCTGCCCGAGTCAAACGCAAGTAAGGGTAATGATATGAAGAAGGCAAAGCTTAGCCTCGCCTGGCAGATCCTCATCGGTCTGGTCCTGGGTATAGCAATCGGCGCAGTGCTCAACCATTTCAGTGCTGAAAAAGCCTGGTGGATCAGCAACGTCCTGCAACCGGCGGGCGATATCTTTATCCGTCTCATCAAGATGATCGTGATCCCGATCGTGATCTCCTCGCTGATCGTCGGTATCGCTGGCGTGGGTGATGCGAAGAAGCTCGGGCGCATTGGTCTGAAGACCATCATTTACTTCGAAATCGTCACCACCATCGCCATTCTGGTGGGTCTGGTGCTGGCCAACCTGTTCCACCCGGGCTCGGGCATCGACATGAGCACCCTGGGGACTGTGGATATTTCCAAGTACCAGGCGACGGCGGCCGAGGTTCAGCATGAACATGCGTTCATCGAAACCATCCTCAACCTGATTCCATCGAACATCTTTGCTGCCATGGCGCGTGGCGAGATGCTGCCGATCATCTTCTTCTCGGTCCTGTTCGGCCTCGGTCTGTCGAGCCTGCAGTCCGACCTGCGCGAGCCGCTGGTGAAGATGTTCCAGGGCGTATCGGAAAGCATGTTCAAGGTCACTCACATGATCATGAACTACGCGCCGATCGGTGTGTTCGCGCTGATCGCGGTGACCGTTGCCAACTTCGGCTTTGCGTCCCTGCTGCCGCTGGCCAAGCTGGTGATCCTGGTTTACGCCGCCATTGCCTTCTTCGGCTTTGTCGTTCTGGGCCTGATCGCACGCCTGTTCGGTTTCTCGGTGCTTAAGCTGATGCGCATCTTCAAGGATGAGCTGGTGCTGGCCTACTCCACCGCGAGCTCGGAAACCGTGCTGCCGCGCGTGATCGAGAAGATGGAAGCCTACGGCGCGCCGAAAGCCATTTGCAGCTTCGTGGTGCCGACCGGTTACTCGTTCAACCTCGACGGTTCGACCCTGTACCAGAGCATCGCGGCAATCTTCATTGCCCAGTTGTACGGCATCGACCTGTCGATCAGCCAGCAACTGCTGCTGGTACTGACCCTGATGGTCACCTCCAAAGGTATCGCCGGCGTGCCGGGCGTGTCCTTCGTGGTGCTGCTGGCCACTCTGGGCAGCGTGGGTATTCCGTTGGAAGGCCTGGCGTTCATCGCCGGTGTCGACCGCATCATGGACATGGCCCGTACCGCACTGAACGTGATCGGCAACGCCCTGGCCGTACTGGTTATCGCGCGTTGGGAAGGCATGTACGACGATGCCAAGGGTCAGCGCTACTGGAACTCCCTGCCGCACTGGCGCAGCAAAGAGAAGCTGCCGGTCGGCGAGACTTCCAGCAACTGAGTTCGCCTACATGATCGTTCCCGCGCCCTGCGTGGGAATGCATCCCCGGACGCTTTGCGTCCGGCCCACAAACCCCGGAGAAATCCGGGGTTTGTCGTTTCTGCCCACCCCGCTATCATTCGCGCATCTTTTGGGGGGATTTGACTGATGCTCAATGGCCTGTGGCTTGGCTTTTTCGTCGTGGCGGCCGTTTCGGCACTGGCTCAGTGGCTGATCGGTGGCAATGCCGGGATCTTCGCGGCGATGGTGGAAAGCATCTTCGCCATGGCCAAGCTGTCGGTCGAAGTGATGGTGCTGTTGTTCGGTACCTTGACCCTGTGGCTGGGCTTTCTGAAAATCGCCGAGAAGGCCGGTATCGTCGAATGGCTGGCCAAGGCCCTGGGGCCACTGTTCCTGCGCCTGATGCCGGAAGTGCCGGCCGGCCATCCGGCCATCGGCCTGATCACCCTCAACTTTGCAGCCAACGGCCTGGGGCTGGACAACGCCGCCACGCCGATCGGACTCAAGGCCATGAAGGCGTTGCAGGAGCTCAACCCCAGCGCAACGGTGGCCAGTAACGCGCAGATTCTGTTCCTGGTGCTCAACGCGTCGTCACTGACCCTGTTGCCGGTGACCATCTTCATGTACCGCGCCCAGCAAGGCGCGCCCGATCCGACCCTGGTGTTCCTGCCGATTCTGTTGGCGACCAGTTGTTCGACCCTGGTCGGCCTGCTGTCGGTGGCGTTCGTGCAGCGTCTGCGCCTGTGGGACCCGGTGGTGCTGGCTTATCTGATTCCGGGTGCGCTGGTACTGGGTGGCTTCATGGCCTTGCTGGCGACGCTCTCAGCCACCGCGCTGGCCGGCCTGTCCTCGATCCTCGGCAACCTGACGCTGTTTGGGCTGATCATGCTGTTCCTGGTGATTGGTGCGCTGCGCCAGGTCAAGGTCTACGAAACATTCGTCGAGGGCGCCAAGGAAGGCTTCGACGTGGCCAAGAACCTGCTGCCGTACCTGGTGGCGATGCTCTGTGCGGTGGGTGTGCTGCGAGCCTCCGGCGCGCTGGACTTCGGCCTGGACGGGATTCGTCATCTGGTGGAGTGGGCTGGCTGGGACACCCGCTTCGTCGATGCCTTGCCGACGGCGATGGTCAAGCCGTTCTCGGGCAGCGCGGCGCGCGCCATGTTGATCGAAACCATGAAAACGTCAGGGGTGGACAGCTTCCCGGCGCTGGTCGCGGCGACGGTTCAGGGCAGTACCGAAACCACCTTCTACGTGCTGGCGGTGTATTTCGGCGCCGTGGGCATCCAGCGCGCGCGGCACGCCGTGGGCTGCGCCCTGCTGGCGGAACTCGCTGGCGTACTGGGCGCGATCGGGGTGTGCTACTGGTTCTTTGGGTAGTCCGCTATCTCTGTGGCGAGGGTGCTGACTGAAGGTTTCGTGGAAGCGTTCTGCTGCCCCTGCTCCACTGTCCACGCAATCACCTGCCTGGTCAGCGTATCGCCGGCCTGGCCGAACCCGGTCACCACGGCGGGCACTTTCACATCGTTCAATGGCTGGCGCACTTCAAAGCGCCGGCTGGCGAGGATGCGCTGGTCGGTGCCACGCACCAGCAATGCATCCAGGCGAATCACCACCTGTGCACTGTTGCCCTGATACTCGGTCTGGAAGGCTTGCAGGTTGCCGCCCAGTTCCAGGTCGGTCTGGAAGTTACTGTCGTCGGTGCTCAGCAGGCCTACGCGGCCGTCCTGGGTAAAGCCGTCGAGCAGACGGTTGCGCAGCAGGATTGGCGTCGCGTCGCTCCAGCGCGAAGCCTTGTAGCTGCTGATCAGGTCACCTTGCGGGATCACGGCGATCTTGGCACTGTTCAGTACGTCACCCGCCTGTGGTTTGGCGACCTTCAGCGACCAGCGTACCCCATTGGCGTGAGTCGACGGAGTGCTACCCTGGGCCGCGGGCAGGCGATAGATGTCCCGAGGCTCCGGTTTGGGGAGGATCGAGCAGGCGCTGGTCAGCGCCAGGCTTGCCAGCAGCGTGCCGTGGGCAAAAGTGCGGTAGACACCCTTCATGGTGTGAACTCCTTGTCATTGTCGCCGCCCAGCAGGTAGCCGCTGGGGTTGGCTTCGAGGCGACGTGAAATGGCCCGCAGCGAACTCAGGGTGTCGCGCAGTTCGCGCACGGCCGGTGCCAGGCCATTGAGCCCCTGCATGCCGTTGTTCAGTGCGTCCTGATTGCTGCTCAGCAGCGTGTTGATGGTTGCCGTGCTCTGCTCCAGGGATTTCATGGCGTGCTCGGCACTGCCGAACATCTGCTTGCCCTGGTCATTGAGCAGGCCATTGGCGTTACGCATCAACGCGGCGGTCTGTTCCATGGCGGCACCGGCCTGTTTGCCGACAACCGCCAGTTGTTGCATGGCCTGGCGGATATCGCCGCGCTGGTCGGCAATGGCCCCGGTGGTCTGTTCCAGATGATCGAGGGTCTTGCTCAGACGCTCGACGTTTTCCGGCGACAGCATCTGGTTGGCGTTGTACAGCAGCCGGTTGATGCTGCTCATCACGTCGTCGCTGTTGTCCAGCAACCGTGCGATGGGTGACGGCGAGGCGACGATGATTGGTAATTCACCGTCCTTGCCTTGCAGTTCCGGGCTTTTGGGGGTGCCGCCGCTGAGCTGGATGATCGAGGTGCCCGTAATGCCGGTCAGTGCCAGTTTGGCCCGAGTGTCTTCCTTGATCGGGGTGTCGCCACCCAGGCGAATCCGTGCCAGCACCCGGCGGGGATCGTCGGGGTCCAGGCGCAAACTCACCACATCGCCGACCTTGATCCCGCTGTATTGCACCGCACTGCCTTTGGACAGGCCGCTCACAGCTTCGTTGAAGACGACTTCATAATCCTTGAACTCCGTGTCGACACTGGACTTGGCCAGCCACAATCCGAACAGCAAGGCGCCGGCCACGACGATTACAGTGAACAGGCCGATCAATACATGATGGGCTCGGGTTTCCATGTCATACCTCGTTGAGCTGTGAAGCGGCTGTCAGCGCCGCGCGGCCACGTGGGCCATGGAAGTACTCGTGAATCCACGGGTCGCTGGTCTCGGACACGACGTCGATGGCATCGGCCACCAGCACCTTTTTCTGCGCCAGCACCGCCACCCGGTCGGTGATGGTGTAGAGCGTGTCGAGGTCGTGGGTCACCAGGAACACACTCAGTCCCAACGCATCGCGCAGCGTCAGGATCAACTGATCGAATGCGGCTGCACCGATAGGATCAAGGCCCGCGGTCGGCTCATCGAGAAACAGGATGTCCGGATCCAGCGCCAGTGCCCGGGCCAGTGCAGCACGTTTGATCATGCCGCCGGACAGCGAGGCCGGGTACTTGTCGGCCGCCGACAGGGGCAAGCCGGCGAGGGCCAGTTTCACGGCGGCTAGGTGCTCGGCATCGTCGCGGCTCAGCCCGGCGTGTTCGATCAGTGGCAGCGCGACGTTTTCAGTCACGGTCAGCGACGAGAACAATGCGCCCTTCTGGAACAGCACGCCGAAGCGCCGCTCGACCATTGAACGCTCATGCTCCGACAGGCTGGGCAGGTTCTTGCCAAATACCGTCACGTTGCCTTCGCTGGGCTGGCGCAGGCCGACGATGCTGCGTAGCAACACCGACTTGCCGCTGCCGGAACCACCCACTACGGCGAGGATCTCGCCCTTGTATAGATCCAGATCGAGATTCTCATGCACGCTTTGCTTGCCGAAGCGGTTGCACAGTCCACGGACTTCGATCACCGCTTCGGTGGGTGCACGGGGTAAGCGACTCACCAGCCCATCTCCATAAAGAACATCGCGGCCACCGCATCCAGCACGATCACCACAAAAATCGACTGCACCACGCTTGAGGTCGTGTGTGCGCCCACGGACTCGGCGCTGCCGCTGACCTTGAAGCCTTCCAGGCAGCCGATGGCGGCGATCAGGAAGGCGAAGATCGGCGCTTTGACCATGCCCACCAGAAAGTGCTGAACGCCAATGTCCGATTGCAGTAAGGACAGGAACATCGCCGGCGAGATATCCAGAGAGAGGGCGCAGACCACCCCGCCGCCGACAATCCCCGAGAGCATGGCCAGAAACGTCAACATGGGCAGTGCCACCAGCAACGCCAGTACCCGCGGCACCACCAGCAACTCGGTCGGGTCCAGGCCCAGGGTGCGGATGGCATCGATTTCTTCGTTGGCCTTCATGGAGCCGATTTGCGCGGTGAAGGCACTGGCAGTGCGGCCAGCCATGAGGATCGCGGTCAGCAATACGCCAAATTCACGTAAAAAGGAGAAGGCCACCAGGTCCACGGTAAAGATGCTCGCGCCAAAGCTGGCGAGTACTGTCGCCCCGAGGAACGCCACTACCGCGCCCACCAGAAAGGTCAGCAAGGCGACGATGGGGGCGGCGTCGAGCCCGGTTTGTTCGATGTGTGCCACCATCGGGGTGATCCGCCAGCGCTTGGGGCGAAACAGCCCGCGGGCGATGGTTTCCAGGATCAGGCCGACAAAGCCCAGCAGTTGCAGGGTGTCTTGCCAGACGGTATCGACAGCGCGACCAATCCGGGTCAGCAACTGGACGCCAACGCTGATGTCGGGTTCTTTGACGGGGATGCAGAAGTCGGCCATTGAGCAATAGACCGTTTGCAGCAGCGCGCGGTCGGCGGCTGACAGGCTGCAGTCGGGGTGTTCGGCCGATTTGCCGAGGCGCTCGGCCCCCAACAGTTCGACCAGCAAGGAAGCGCCTGCCGTGTCGAGGGCACCCAGTCCGTTAAGGTTAATGGTGGTGCGCTCGTCGTACTGACCTTTGAGGGTTTCACGCAGGCGCTTGAGGTCGGCGTAATGGGCGAGCGTCCAATCCCCCGTGATCCTCAGCAGCGCGGGGGTCTGCGAGGTATCGAGTCGGGCACTGCCGGTTATCGTATTGCTCATAAGCTCCTTGCTTGTTCGGCTGATACGCAGTGCTACGTAATAGCATGATCGCCGTTACTTTACCTCGTTCGGCGCCTGATTGTTTTGACCTGCGTCGCTCACGACGAAGCGCAGGACACCAATCACCTGGCCGTCTTCGGTCAGTACCTGAACCTGCCATTTACCCACCGGATTGCCGGGGAAATTCTGCTTGTGGGTCCAGGCCCGGTAGCCCTCCTTGCGCCCGCCGTGGATATCCAGGGCAATGCGGTCGACCTCTTTGCCGTTGAACTTCCAGACGTGATAAATCCGCTCGTCCAGCCCGCGCGGGGCGTTGATCGCGGTGTAGGCGTACAGGCCATCGCGGCTCAGTTGGGCAACGCTGACCTGATGCAGGCTGTCGCCTGGCGTACGGTCCTGCAGTTGGGTGCTGATGGCCACCTCGGTCATCCACAAGGTGGCCGGCGGTACCCACGAGCGCATGAACCAGCCAGTTGCCCCGATGACCAGGGTGATGCACAGCACGCTCAGCCCGCCGCGCAGTGTGCGAATCGGAAAGATCGAGGCCAGGCTCGGGAACGACAGCAGCATGGCGGTGCCCAGTGCCAGTTTGAAGCTCTGTGCAGTGGTCAGGTGCAGGATGATCGGCAGTGCGGTCAGCAGGGCGGCGAACAGCGTCAGGGTGTGCATGGCCAGGAACAACCAGCGCCGCGGTGCCAGCCACTTGTAGTACAGGGGGTCGATGATCGAGATCAGCGCCGCGGCGCCGAGCAGCCCGGTGAACACCAGTTGCCCGCTGTTCCAGGCGGTCGTGATGAAAAAGAACGGCAGGACGAAGAACAGGCTTTCCTGGTGGATCATCTGCGTGGCATAGCGCAGCAGAGGTTGCGGAATTTCGCGCTTGAACACCTTGGCGAACAGTTCGGTCAGGCTGTTTTCCAGCATCAGCCAGACCCAACTGACCAGCATGATGATTGCAATCCAGGTCGCCAGACCTTGTTGGCGGTCAACCAGGATAAAGCTGCCGATCCCCGAGATGAAACCACCCAGGGCAATGACCCCGGGGTAGCGCTTCATCAGTTCGAGAATGCGCTGTACGGTCTGGGGGAGATTAGGCATTGGACGGTTCACAGTGCTCAAGGGAAAAACCCGCACAGGATACCGCTGGCACACTGATGTTGCGAGAAGCCTGTGGCGAGGGAGCCAGTGCCCTCGCGATCGTTACGGGTGCCTGCGATGCCAACGCCAGCCCAGCACACCGAATACCAGCACCCCCAACATGCCACCCAACAACCACAGCACCTGGTCATCGCTGAGCAGTGGCTTCTCGATTCGCAGGTAACCCGGCTGGTCGAGCAGTGCATGCAGGGCCAGGTTGGCCTGTTTGAGCGTCACCGCGCGCAAGCGTCTGGCGGGGTTGTCGAAGCGACCGTCTTCATAGTCTGACAGGGCGCTCCAGTAGTAGTCGGCCAATCCGCTGTTGCCTTGCACGGCCCAGGCTTGCCGGGTAATGGCCGCCTGTTTCAGGCGCTCGAAGCCGACAGGGTCGAGGCCGTTTTTCAGCAGGTCGGCCTTGAGCTCATCCAGGACCTGCTGCGCCTGCGGCAGGTCATCGCGCTCAAGATCCGCATTGAGGCTCATGAAGCCTACGCCACCGAACACTTCGCGTTCGGCGGACGGGCCATAGGACAAGCCATGTGCCAGTCGTAGCTGACGGTAAAGCGCCCAGTCGAGGTAGTCCTTGAGCAGATCGAAGGTCTCGTCGTACTGATCGTCGAGCACCGGCTCCGGGAGCAGCCAGTGCAGCCTGGCACCGTCGCCCACCCATCCGTGGATCAGGTTGCGCCGGGCCTGGGCGGTGTTCTGAATCTGCGGCAGGGGCGGATGCGCGGTGGGCTCGATCGGCTTGAGTTGACCGAAAGTGCGTTCAAGGTAGGCCGGTAGCAGGCGATCGAGGTCGCCCACGATAATCAGCGTCATGTTATTGGGGGCATACCAGTCCTTGCGCACCCTCTTCAATTGTTCGCGGGTCAGATGATGGACTTCGGCCCGCTCCGGGCACTTGAGGCCCAACTCCACGGCCAGTTGATTACTCGCCGTGTGGCCCAGGTCCTGGCGGTCGAGCCAGCGTTGCAGGTGGGTGTAGTGGCCACCATCTTCACGTTCAACCACCTGTTTGGCGGCGCGGATGGCCGTGTCGTAGATGCGGGTTTTGGTCAGCAGTGCCAACAGGACGTCCAGGACCTTACGCTGGTTTTTCGCCGGGGCTTCGATGACGAAGGTGGTGTCGGCATTGCTGGTGTAGGCGTTCCATTCACCCCCCAGCCCCTGCATGCGCTCTTCAAGCCCACCCTCGCCTCCGGCGTCGATGCCGCTGAACAGCACATGCTCAAGCAGGTGAGGCAGTTCTTTGTCAGCGCAGGCGAAATCATCAAGGCCAACTCCAACCACCAGACGAATGGCGACATGGCCACGTTCACTGCCGGGTTTGAGCAGAATCTGCAGGCCGTTTGGTAGCACGTAACCTTCAACCTGAAAGCGGTCCAGGGCCCATGAGCAGGTGGAGCCGAGCAGCAGACACGCGAACAACAGACAACGCATAACAACCTTCCTGGCGGGTAGAGGCGGGAGCGAGGGTTTTCATTCAGCTTTTATAGGGACTTTTTACAACGCTAGACGTTCAGGGTGAATGGGTGATGTCAGCCATGTCCTCGACAGCCAGGGCGCCGGTTTCGAAGGTTTCCAGCACCACGTAGGCGCTGCCGCAGAACAGTGAGTTCAAGCGTTTCATGTCGGCAATCAGCTCCAGGTGCAGCGAGCTGGTCTCGATGCTTTGTACGATTTTTCTTTGTAGCCGGCTGACGTGGGCATGGGCCAGGCGTCTCTCCTGAGCCCGAAAGCGGCGTTTCTCGCGCAACAGCTGTCGGGCACTTTCCTTATCGGCGCTGAGAAACACCGACAACCCCAGGCGCAGGTTGGCGATCAATTGATGGTGCAAACCGGCCAGTTCTTCTAGGCCGACGTCGGAAAAGGAGCGACGCTGCGAGGTC
This sequence comes from Pseudomonas sp. Irchel s3b6, assembly GCF_900187415.1. Lineage (NCBI taxonomy): Bacteria > Pseudomonadati > Pseudomonadota > Gammaproteobacteria > Pseudomonadales > Pseudomonadaceae > Pseudomonas > Pseudomonas sp. Irchel s3b6. Next base: position 81,563 of record NZ_FYDM01000018.1, read on the forward strand.
TTTTGCTGCTGAACCTTGCGCAGCATACGTTCGATCAGGTCCGAGGCGAGCTTCAGGTTGATCGCCAGCTCGATGATTTCCGCCCAGCGCCGGCTGTCCTGGTCGCTGAGGTCTTCGCGGGGCATCTGCGCCAGGTAGAGCTTGATCGCGCTATAGAGGGCTTCAACGTCATCGCTCAAGCGCCGCACTTCCTGGGTGACGGCGGTCTGCTTGCCGCGCAGCACGTCGAGCATGGCTTCGAGCATGTTATCGATCAGGTCGCCGATGCGCAGGGTTTCCCGGGAGGCGTTGGCCAGGGCCAGGCTCGGGGTGGTGAGGGCTGTTGGGTCCAGATGCCGGGGTTTTGCCTGACCGTTGGTTTCCGGACGCTCCGGTAGCAGCCAGGCGCAGAGCCGTGCCATCGGGCTGACGGTGGGCAGCAGGATCAGGCAGCGAAGGGTGTTGTAGAGCAGATGAAAACCGATCACCAGGCCCTGAGGGCTGAAATCAAGGCTGTCCATCCAGTGCACCAGCGGGTCGAGTACCGGAATGATCAACAGCAGGCCGATCATTTTGTACAGCAGGCTACCCAGTGCGACTTGCCGCCCTGCGGCGTTTTGCATGCTGGTGCTGAGGAATGCCAATACACCGCTGCCAATGTTGGCGCCAATGACCAGGCCAATGGCCACTGGCAGGCTGATCACTCCGGCGCCGGCAAGGGTCGCCGTGAGCAGTACCGCCGCCAGACTGGAGTAGGAAATCATCGCGAACAGTGCGCCGATCAGGGCATCGAGCAGGATGTCGCCGGTCAGCGAGGCAAACAGCACCTTGACGCCCTGGGCATGGGTGATGGGAGCCGCGGCTTCGACGATCAGTTGCAGGGCCAGAATAATCAGCCCTAGGCCAATCCCTACCCGGCCGAGTTGGCCTGCGCGAGTTTGCTTGCGCGAGAGAAAGAGAATCACGCCCAGGAAAATCAGCAGCGGCGACAGCCAGGACAGATCCAGGGTCAGGACCCGCGCCATCAACGCGGTACCGACATCGGCGCCGAGCATGGTTGCCAGGGCCGGCGTCAGTGCCATCAGGCCCTGGCCGACGAATGAAGTTACCAGCATCGCGGTGGCGTTGCTGCTCTGGACCATGGCGGTCACCAGGATCCCGGCGATGAAGGCCAGCCAGCGCTTGGACATGTTGCGGCCAATGACGTGGCGCAGGTTGGAACCGTAGACCCGCAGGATGCCGGTTCGCACGATGTGCGTGCCCCAGATCAGCAGGGCCACCGCAGACAATAGATTGAGCAGGGTCAGCATAGTGGGCCCCCTGAATGCATAGCGCCCCAAAGGGGCAAGTTGACGGTGCCGCGTAACGTTATGGATTCTGTACTTAAGCTGTAGTTGGCGAATGGTCCTGACGCCAGCATCGCATAGCTAAAGAGGTGATTGAAACAAAGCTGTCATGAAAACAGCGTTCTGCAGACGTGAAAAAGGGGCTCGAAAGCCCCTTTTCCTGCCGCGCAGTCGGGTTACTGGCCCGGGATGTCCTTGCGCAGTTTTACCGGCTCGTGAGCCAGGTTCTTCTTTTTCGCCATTGCCGAGCGCATCTTGATGTTGAACGCTTCGACAGCCAGCGAGAACGCCATGGCGAAGTAGACATAGCCTTTTGGCACATGCACTTCGAAGGCTTCGGCGATCAGCACGGTACCCACCACCAGCAGGAACGACAGCGCGAGCATTTTCAGCGATGGGTGCTTGTCGATGAACTCGCTGATTTTGCCAGCTGCCAGCATCATCACCAGCACTGCAACGACGATCGCGGCCACCATGACCGGAACATGGGACACCATGCCGACGGCGGTAATGACCGAGTCCAGGGAAAATACGATGTCGATGATTGCGATCTGGATGATCGTGTAGAGGAAGTTGCCGCCCTTGCCGCTTGGCTCGTCGGTTGTTTCGTCCTCACCTTCCAGTGCGTGGTACATCTCCTGGGAGCTTTTCCACAGCAGGAACAGGCCACCGAAGAACAGGATCAGGTCCCGTCCGGAAATACCCTGGCCGAAGATTACAAACAGATCTGCGGTCAGACGCATGACCCAGGTGATCGACAGCAGCAACAGGATCCGGGTGATCATGGCCAGCGCCAGGCCAAAGATCCGGGTACGTGCCTGCATATGCTTGGGCATGCGGCTGACCAGGATCGAGATCATGATGATGTTGTCGATGCCCAGAACGATTTCCAGGGCCGTCAGTGTGAAGAAGGCAACCCAGATCTCCGGGTTGGTCAGCCATTCCATGTGTATTCCTTTGAGCGAGTGTTAAACCACGACGCCAGCCGCTTCAAACATCGAAGTCAGGCTGGCGGCGCAGTGATGTGAGGATGTTACAGGGTGCTGAACAATGGAAAAATACCCATCAGCAACGCGGCGACCAGTATGCACAAGCAAACCAGCACTGCCCACTTGAGGGTGAAGCGCTGGTGATCGCCGAATTCGATCCCGGCCAGCGCCACCAGCAGGTAGGTCGAAGGCACCAGCGGGCTCAGCAAGTGTACGGGTTGGCCAACGATCGAGGCACGGGCCATTTCCACGGCGGTGATGCCATAGTGGCTGGCGGCTTCGGCGAGAACCGGTAACACGCCGTAATAAAATGCATCGTTGGACATGAAGAACGTGAACGGCATGCTCACCAGTGCGGTGATCACGGCCAGGTACGGGCCCAGGAACTCCGGAATCACGGCCAGCAAGCTTTTGGACATGGCATCGACCATGCCGGTGCCGGACAGGATACCGGTGAAGATACCCGCGGCAAAGATCAACCCGACGACCGCCAGTACACTACCGGCGTGAGCCGCCACGCGGTCCTTCTGTTGTTGCAGGCACGGATAGTTGACGATCATCGCGATACTGAACGCGACCATGAACAGCACGGGCAGTGGCAGCAGGCCGGCGATCAGGGCGCACATCAGGACCAGCGTCAGGGCACCGTTGAACCAGATCAGCTTTGGACGACGGGCGTCCGGGAACTGGGAAACGCTGATCTCGCTGTGGTCGATCTCATCGCCTGCCAGGTGCAATTCACCCAGGCGTGCACGCTCACGCTTACCGTACAGGTAGGCAATCGCCAGGATCGCCACCACGCCGGCAAGCATGGCCGGGATCATCGGCACGAAAATGTCCGACGGGTCGACATGCAATGCGCTGGCGGCTCGGGCGGTCGGGCCACCCCAGGGGGTCATGTTCATCACGCCACCGGCGAGGATGATCAGGCCGGCCATGATCCGCGGGCTCATGCCGATGCGGCTGTACAACGGCAGCATGGCGGCCACGCAGATCATGTAGGTGGTCGCGCCGTCACCGTCCAGGGACACGACCAGGGCCAGCACGGCGGTGCCGACGGACACCTTCAGCGGGTCGCCCTTGACCAGCTTGAGGATCTTGCGCACCGCCGGGTCAAACAGGCCGGAGTCGATCATCAGTGCGAAATAGAGAATGGCGAACATCAGCATCACCCCGGTCGGGGCCAGCTTGGTGATGCCTTCGAGCATCATCGGGCCGATCTTCGGCGCAAAGCCACCGAACAGGGCAAACAGGATCGGAACGATGATCAGGGCGATCAGCGCCGAGAGGCGCTTGGTCATGATCAGGTACATGAACGTGATGACCATGGCAAAGCCAAGGAAAGTCAGCATGGGAATACTCCAGGCGTAGCGCGACTAGGGAATGGCGGACCGGATGGGGTCAGCGCAGAACGGGAGGCACGAGGCGTACGAAGGGAGTCGGGGCGAACAGGCGGGTAGGAGCGAACATCAGAATCACCATTGTTGTTGTTAAATGGGCCGGGCAAACGATGCAACGTTCGCGTCGGCCAACCGGTCTATTGCCGGTAGTGAGGCGATCCTAATCGGCCAACCTTTCAGCTACCTTTCGCAGAACAAACAGCGGACGAGATGTTCAAGGTCGCAGGTTGACGCCTAAAGTAATGGGCTGGACGCCGACCGGACGGCCCGAAGCCTGAGTAGGGGGATCTGCAGATGAGCGAACTTCACACCGGTGGATGCCATTGCGGGCAACTGCGTTATGAATTCAGCGGGCCATTGCGCGACATCGCCCATTGTCACTGCTCGATATGCCGACGGGTCAGCGGAGGTCTGGTGACCACCTGGATCACCCTGCCCCGCTCTGCATTCCGATGGCTGGCCGGGACTGCGGCGCGGTACGACTCTTCTGAAAACTGCGCGCGGTTTTTCTGCGCCCATTGTGGTGCGCACCTGGCGCTGATCACTCAGCTGAGCCCGGACACCATCGACGTGACCATCGCCACCCTCGACCATCCTGAGCACGCCCCGGCCGACCGGCACATCTGGACCGACAGCCGCTTGCCCTGGCTGCACCTGGATGAGCAGTTGCCTGAAGAGGCACAGGAAAGCCTGTAGCCCAGGCCTCAAGGCAGCTCCAGGCCTCCGGCTGCCTTGTGCAGGGCTCGCAGGTGTTCACCCAATTGCTTGAGGTTGGCCTCGCTGGCTGCAATTTCTGCTGCGCGCGCGGGTTCCAGCAGCGCCCTCACCTCTTTGTCCAGATCGCCGGTCAGCGCCAGCAGTTTCTTCTGCCGGGTGCTGCTCTCCGATTCCAGGCGTTGCCATTCATTGGCTTGCGGCAGTCCATAGCCGCCCCTGTCGAGCAATTCCGCGGGGCGGCTGAGGAAGCCGCTGTTAGCGAGAATCTGCTGCAAGGTCTGGTTGGCTTTATCCATGCCGCCGTTCGTCAGCTCGCGGGCGTCCAGGTAGCGTTGTTTCACTTCATTCTGGGCCAGCATCAGTTGCTGGCGGAAACTGGCCTGTTCCAGCAACAGCAGCGCGGCGCTGGTCCGCAGATCGGCCTGGTCAAACCACGGGCGACGCTCTGCGGCGCTCAAGGCCAGCCAGTCTTCAACCTTGTCCTGTCTGATCGGCAGGTGTTTTTTCAGTACCTCGAACATGGCCTGGTAGCGGTCACGGAACGAGTCAAAGCGATAGCCAAGGCGCAAGGCTTCACGTGGATCGTCGAGCACGCTGGTGTCCGCCAGTCCCCGGGCCTTGAGCACTTCCAGCAAGCCGTTGGGCATGATGCTGTCCAGCCCGGTCAACTGCGGGTTGTGACTGCCGCTGCGCAACAGCTTCAGGCTTTCGACCGCGCAGTTGTTGGACAGGAAGAAGTAGTTGCCGTCGTAGCTCCAGTGCATCTCCGCCGCGTGCTCGACCACCTCTTCGATTTCGCTGCGCGACAGATTGAGCGGTACCGAGGCCAGGCTGCGCAGTTCGGTCTTGGTGTATTCGTCGATGACCTGGGACAGCGGCAGCACGAAAAGCCGCGACGGGTACTTGCCGACCAGACCGTCCCAGCTCGAGAGCTGTACGTCCCCGACGAACGCTCGGTAGGACAATACCAGTGAGTATTCCAGGTCCAGGCGACAGTCCGGCCCGCGTGGGCGGCCCGGTGCGCAGATCACCAGGCGCAACATGCTGTGGCCCCAGCGACTGACCAGGTTCTGGTTGGCTTCGGCCAACAGGTAGTCAACGGCGTAGACCCGTTCAGGATCGACCTGCCCCAGCGGCTGCCTGGCGAAGTCGTTGCCGGCGTTCAGGAAGGCGTAGGAGCTGGCGCAGGTGTCTTTGGTGGCGGGTGCCCAGCCAAAGTGTTCCTGGTAATAGCGGTACAACGCGGGACGGCGGCAGGCGTAACTCGGGTCGAGGAGGAAGTACTCCATGTTGACCGCGACGAATTCCTTGGGGCTGCTGGTCTCGTAGAGATCCGGGCTGCGGACGATCTGGCGGTTGTGTTGCTCACGTTCACCCCGACGACCGACGTACTGCTGCCAGCCGGCCAGGTCCAGCAGGCGCGGGTCGTCACTCAGGGTAAAGCGACGCCCCGTCTGGCCACGGCACTGATCGGGGATGCCGACCAGTCCCGAACTGTTGTTTTGTCGCGTGCAGCGCTGGATCAGCACACGTTCGGGGCCTGACCACAGGCGCGCACGGTCGTAGATATGGGTGAGTTCGTGCAGCACCGTGGCGAGCATTTCCCGGCGTACGGTGCCGTGCGGGCGATGGGTTTTTTTCGTCGCGGCACTGCCGTCGGTCAGGCTGGCCAGCAGCTTGCGATTGAGATCGAGTTCCGACACCAGCGACGCCTGGCCGTAAGCGTTGCTCGGCATGTTGTCGGTCCAGCCGACATCGATGCGACGGTCCAGTTGCTCGATAAAGCGTGGCGGCAGTGCCTGCATCGCTTCATCCAGCAGTGCCTGGCTGGCCTGTTGCTCTGCCGGGCTCAAACCTTCGGTCTTGAGGTGTAGTTGCAGGCTGGCTTGCGCTGTGCCGCCGAGCAGCAACAAGCATGCACTCAGCAGCCAGGTGACGAGCGGCCTCACAGTGCGAGGATAGCTTCGGCGAGGACCTGATCACTGGCGTCGCGAGCTTCAGGCACGCGGGTGCGCAAGGTGTCGAAGGCGGCTTCCAGGTGCGCGCCACGGATATCACCGTTGCTGGCAACGAAACTGGCGGCATCGTCCCGGGCCTCACGGATGACTTTCATGTCGCGGATCGAGGTGGTGGTATCGGATGTGAAATCCAGGGTGCGCTGGGTCGCACGGATCAATATGTTGCTGGTGGCTACCAGGGTGTGTGCCTGGGCCACATCGGCCAACAACAGTAGGCCAAGGGTGGCAGCAATCAGCGGGTTACGCATGGAACGACTCCGGAAGAACAGGGATAACTATTGGACGAGAATTGTCTGTGCCAGTTCAAGCTCGCTGACACGAAGTTTTGGCGGAGCCTGGCGCAGGTAAACCAGCGCAGGCTCCAGGCGCACGGCTCGGGGCAGAGCCTGCGCGGAGGAAGCGGGGCCGGTCAGGCCGACCCCGTTGACGTGCAATCAGATGGTCAGGATGGCCTGAGCCAGCTGTGCATCGGTCGCGCTCAGCTGTGGAACCTGCTTGCGGATGTGCTCCAGAGCGCTTTCCAGGCGAACGCCACGGATGGCGCCTTCGCTGGCCACGAAGCTGGCCGCATCGTCGCGAGCCGCTCGTACGATCTTGTCGTCGCGGAACGAAGAGGTGACATCGGAGGTCGCGTCGGAAGTGGCTTTGAGTGCGCCGACAATTGCGTCAGTGGTGGCGATCAGGCTGGTCGCGTGCGAGTTGGCGGCAACGGCCAGCAGGGCCGCAGCGCTGAGCAGACGAAGACGGGACATGGGGGTAACTCCTGTTGATGAACAAAAACCAAAAAGTGGTGCTGAATACGCCGGGCAACACACCGTGTGTCGCGTTGAAGCTGTGAATCAGACGCGTCATACGCAGTGTTCGCCACGTGTTCTTGGATATTAGGCCGTTGCCCAAGGGTTCGAATAGTCCCATCGCACTTTGTCACACCTCCAATCGCCAAAATGGCCTATCCAGTTCGGCGGCTCGGTCCGAGTGGCTCAGGCCAATGTCGTGCAGTTGCTGGTCATTGAGTTGAGCCAGCAGGCGCCGGGTTCGTGCCCTCTCCATGCAACGACCGGTAGCCGCGAACAGGCGGGCCATCAGCTTGAGGGTGCTTAAGCGCTGGGGGCGTGGGAGCGAAATATCGAGTGAGCGGTCCATGATGAAGTCCTCGCGCAGAGGCTGGTAAAGCAGCCTTGGGAGAACAGGGTGAGCTTTTTTGTGGCACTGGAGCAGCTACAGCAGTGTTTAATTGTACTGGTTCAGTTGTTTGGTATTTGAAACTGTACCTGTCAGGCATCAACGCTTCTGTACCGACGTTTATTCAGCCCTGAAACGACAAAACCCGTCGCGATTGCCCGCGACGGGTTTTGTGTATGCAATTCAGGGTGCTGGCGGTGGACCCGGTGGGTCAGGGCCAGCGACGCTAACTTAGCGCCAGAACGGCTTGCTCAGCTCTTCGTAACGCTGTGCTTCGCTAATCCCTGCGTCAGCCAGCAGACGCGAATCCAGGCGAGCCAGTTGGTGGCGGCTGGAGATGCGGCGTTGCCACAGCATCAGGTTGGCGAGAACGCGCAGAGGCATGGAAGCCTGGGTTTTTTCAGCTTTGTCTTCGAAGAACAGTTCGGAACTGAGTGTACGTTCCATGATTGACATCCTTCCGCTTGTGGCGGGATTAGGTAGTGGTTTAACTGGTACCCATGATCCTCTCGTTTGGCCAGTCTCTCTAGATACAGTTCACCTGTATTGTGAGGGACCAGTTAACTGTTAATAGGGGCTGTACTGGTCTAAATTGAGGCAACTGTACCTATCTGCACTGTAGTAGTGCATTTTTAAGGTTTTTGTCTGGGAAGGTAGGCAAATAGGGTAGGAAAAGGCCGGTACAGTAGTACAGTTTTTGCTGGATTTTGATTGAGTGAGGGCGAGCTGACGAAACTGTGTTTGCGCCAGCCGCCTTCTGTATCAATCACACGGCGAGCATGTGACCGGTTTCTTCCAGGTTCATGTGCCAGCTGAGTGCATCGCGCAGGATGTGTGGCGTGTGTCCGCCGAGGGCGCAAGCCTTGTCGAAGTAGTCATTCAGCGCCTGGCGATAGTCCGGGTGCACACAGTTGTCGATGACCACCCGGGCACGCTCCCGAGGTGCCAGGCCGCGCAAATCGGCAAGGCCGATCTCGGTAACCAGGATGTCCACATCATGTTCGGTGTGGTCAACGTGGCTGACCATCGGCACCACGCTGGAAATCGCCCCGCCCTTGGCAATCGACTTGGTGACGAAGATCGACAGGTGCGCGTTACGGGCAAAGTCTCCCGAGCCGCCGATGCCGTTCATCATCCGCGTGCCGCAGACGTGGGTGGAGTTGACGTTGCCGTACAGATCGAACTCCAGGGCAGTGTTGATGCCGATGATGCCCAGGCGACGAACCACTTCAGGGTGGTTGGAGATCTCCTGCGGGCGCAGCACCAGCTTGTCCTTGTAGCGCTCCAGATTGCCGAACACATCGGCATTGCGTCGGCTCGACAGGGTGATCGAACTGCCCGAGGCAAAGCTCAGTTTGCCGGCGTCGATCAGGTCGAAGGTCGAGTCCTGCAGCACTTCGGAGTACATGGTCAGGTCTTCGAATGGCGAGTCGATCAACCCGCACATCACGGAGTTGGCGATGTTGCCAATACCGGCTTGCAGCGGCCCGAGCTTGTTGGTCATGCGCCCGGCGTCCACTTCCTGCTTGAAGAAGTCGATCAGGTGGTCGGCAATCGCCTGGGTCTCGCTGTCGGGCGGCAACACCGTGGACGGTGAGTCCGACTGATTGGTGATGACGATCGCGACGATTTTTTCCGGCGGGATCGGGATGGCGGTGCTGCCAATGCGATCATCGACCTTGACCAGCGGGATCGGGGTGCGGGTCGGGCGGTAGGTCGGAATATAGATGTCGTGCAGACCTTCCAGGTTCGGGTTGTGCGCCAGGTTGATCTCGATGATCACCTGCTGGGCGAAAATCGCGAAACTGGCGGAGTTGCCGACCGAGGTCGTGGGCACGATGTGGCCTTGCTCTGTGATTGCCACGGCTTCAATCACCGCGATGTCCGGCAGCTTGAGTTGCTGGTTGCGCAGCTGCTCCACGGTCTCCGACAGATGCTGGTCAATGAACATGACTTCGCCGGCGTTGATCGCCTTGCGCAGTGTGCTGTCGACCTGGAACGGCATGCGACGGGCCAGCACGCCGGCCTCGGTGAGTTCTTTGTCGAGGTCGTTGCCCAGGCTGGCACCGGTCATCAGGCTAATCTTCAGCGGCGTGACCTTGGCGCGCTCGGCCAGTGCATGGGGCACCGCCTTGGCTTCGCCGGCGCGGGTGAAACCGCTCATGCCGACGGTCATGCCGTCTTGAATCAGAGCGGCAGCATCGGCGGCGCTCATCACCTTATCCAACAACGAAGGCAAGCGAATACGGTCACGGTACATGGATTGTTATCTCGGGCAGCGGAAGCAAGATGCGCAGTCTAGTGATTTCAAAAAAATTCGTCCCGCTACCATGGTCGAATGCCGATCGCTGATTTAGAGCCTTTGGTCGGGTTATAGCGGGTAATAAAAAACCCCAGCCTACTAGAGGCTGGGGTTTGGGGTATTGCGCTGGCGCAGGTTTTAATCGACTGCTTTAACCATATCCTCGATGACTTTCTTGGCGTCACCGAAGACCATCATGGTTTTGTCCAGGTAGAACAGTTCGTTTTCCAAACCGGCATAGCCGCTGGCCATCGAACGCTTGTTGACGATTACGGTCTTGGCTTTATAGGCCTCGAGGATCGGCATGCCGGCAATCGGCGACTTCGGATCGTTCTTCGCCGCGGGGTTGACCACGTCGTTGGCGCCCAGCACCAGCACCACGTCGGTCTGGCCGAACTCGGAGTTGATGTCCTCCATCTCGAACACTTGCTCATAAGGCACTTCGGCCTCGGCCAGCAGGACGTTCATATGGCCTGGCATCCGCCCGGCGACCGGGTGGATCGCAAACTTCACAGTGACACCACGGTGAGTCAGCTTCTCCGCCAGCTCCATCAGCGAGTGCTGGGCACGTGCCACCGCCAGGCCGTAGCCCGGCACGATGATCACGGTGTCGGCGTTGGTCAGCAGGAACGCGGCATCGTCGGACGAGCCGGACTTCACCGGACGAGCTTCCTGGGCGCCAGCTGGGCCTGCGGTATCCGTTGCACCGCCAAAACCGCCGAGCAGTACGTTGAAGAACGAGCGGTTCATCGCTTTGCACATGATGTACGAGAGGATGGCACCGGAAGAACCCACCAAGGAGCCTGCGATGATCAGCATCGAGTTGTTCAGCGAGAAGCCGATACCCGCTGCTGCCCAACCGGAATAGCTATTGAGCATTGACACCACCACCGGCATATCGGCACCGCCGATCGGGATGATGATCAGCACGCCCATCACGAAGGCCAGGGCCAGCATCAAGGCGAAAGCGCCGAGGTTGCCGGTCAGCATGAAGGTGATGCCCAAGCCGAGCGTCGCCAGGCCCAGCACCAGGTTCAGCTTGTGCTGGCCGCCAAACTGTACCGGTGCGCCCTGGAACAGGCGGAACTTGTACTTGCCCGACAGCTTGCCGAAGGCAATTACCGAACCGGAGAAGGTGATGGCACCAATCGCCGCGCCAAGGAACAGTTCCATGCGGTTACCGGCCGGGATCGGATCACCCAGCTGTTTGACGATGCCCAGCGACTGCGGCTCGACCACGGCGGCGATGGCGATGAACACGGCGGCCATACCGATCATGCTGTGCATGAACGCGACCAGTTCCGGCATCTTGGTCATTTCAACGCGCTTGGCCATGATCGAACCGGCCGTGCCGCCCACCAGCAGGCCGACGATCACATAGCCGATACCCGCGGTGGCCAGCTCTGCGCCCAGCTTATAGATGAGGCCCACGGTGGTGATGATGGCCAGCGCCATGCCGAGCATGCCGAACAGGTTGCCGCGGCGTGAGGTGGTTGGGTGCGACAGGCCTTTGAGGGCCTGGATAAAGCAGATCGACGCGATCAAGTAGAGCGTCGTTACGAGGTTCATGCTCATTACTTGGGCGCCTCTTCTTTTACGGCTTTCGGGGCTTTTTTCTTGAACATCTCAAGCATGCGGCGGGTGACCAGGAAGCCACCGAACACGTTGACCGCAGCCAGTGCCACGGCGAGGGTGCCCATGGTCTTGCCCAGCGGTGTCACGGTCAAGGCGGCCGCCAGCATGGCGCCAACGATCACGATCGCGGAGATGGCGTTGGTCACGGCCATCAGCGGCGTGTGCAAGGCGGGTGTAACGTTCCAGACCACGTGATAACCGACATAGATCGCCAGCACGAAGATGATCAGGTTGTAGATACCGGGGGAGATAAGCTCTTCCATCGTCTGAATCCCTGCTTAGGCGTTTTTGCGGATGACTTGGCCATCGCGGCACATCAGGCACGCGGCGACGATGTCGTCTTCTAGGTTGATCTCGAACTGGCCTTCTTTGGTGAAGACCAGTTTCAGGAAGTCCAGCAGGTTGCGGGCGTACAGCGCCGAGGCGTCTGCACCGACCTGTGCGGCCAGGTTGGTCGGGCCGGCAATCGTCACGCCATGCGCGACGATCACTTGATCGGCCACGGTCAGCGGGCAGTTACCGCCTTGCGCCGCTGCGAGGTCGATGACCACCGAGCCCGGTTTCATTTGCGCGACGGTTTCCGCGCTCAGCAGGACTGGCGCCTTGCGACCCGGAATCAGTGCGGTGGTGATGACGATGTCAGCCTGCTTGGCGCGCTCATGCACGGCCTGGGCCTGACGTTGCATCCAACTGGTCGGCATCGGGCGAGCGTAACCGCCAACGCCGACCGCGCACTCACGCTCTTCGTCGGTTTCGTACGGGACGTCGACGAACTTCGCACCCAGGGATTCAATCTGTTCCTTCACGGCCGGACGTACGTCGGACGCTTCAATCACGGCACCCAGGCGCTTGGCGGTGGCGATGGCCTGCAAGCCCGCGACACCGGCGCCCAGAATCAGCACGCGCGCGGCTTTCACGGTGCCTGCTGCGGTCATCAGCATCGGCATGAAGCGCGGATAGTGATGCGCGGCCAGCAGCACGGCTTTATAGCCGGCAATGTTGGCTTGCGAAGAGAGCACGTCGAGGCTTTGTGCGCGGGATGTGCGTGGCGCGGCTTCCAGGGCGAACGCGGTAATGCCGCGCTCGGCCAGTTTGGCAATGGTTTCATTGCTGAACGGGTTGAGCATGCCAACCAGCACGGTTCCACTTTTGATCAGGGTCAGTTCGATGTCGCTGGGGGCGACCACCTTCAGAATCAGCTCTGCACCAAATGCATCGTGGGCGCTGCCAATCACCGCACCTGCCGCTTCATAAGCACTGTCCACAACGCTGGCATTGACGCCCGCGCCGCTTTGCACAGTGACTGTATGACCCTGGCCGATCAGCTTCTTGATGGTTTCCGGGGTTGCAGCAACCCGCGTTTCACCGGTCTGGGTTTCGAGAGGAACACCAATGTGCACGTCAAATCTCCTGCTTGATCTTATTGCTTTGATCTTTCTTGGAAGTCCAGCGCACTGCGGAGGGTGCACTGGGGCGGCCGATCAGCACGACTCCGCCGTATTTCGGGCGGGGCGCGGCATTTTGCAGGCGAACTTTGTGCCCTTCAAGGGATTATGACGGGTGACGGAAAATTAACTACAAGTCACCCCGTGACCGAATGTCGCAACTGAACTGTTCAATCCCTTGCAGGCCGTGCCTTTCAAGGATTCTGGCCGAAATTCAAGAATTTACACATCGGCCGTATGAATGATGCGCCATGGTATCGATTCAAGGCCGCAAAGCCGCGTCGTTAGGCGCGTGTGGCACGATTGTACCGGTTGTGGGTACAGTCTACGGATATGCGACAAATAGTTATATCTGTAGGGCTTTTGGTTATTTGACTACGGGGTCAGCTAATGTCGGGCAGCCCCTGTCCTTCTATGTTGTAGCTGTGAGCCTGCTTGATCAGCCAGTCTCGAAATGCGCGTAAAGAGGCAGATTCGACCTTTCGATCAGGAATCATCAGGTAATAGGCCTTGATACTCGACAGTGCCTGGGTGTTGGCAATGACCAGTCGTTTCTCTGCCAGTTCGCGTTGAATCAGGAAGGGTGGGATCAAGGCAATACCCATGTCATGCATGGCTGCTTGGGCGAGCATGGAGAATAGCTCGTATCGGGGGCCTGTCATGTCGCGGGGGATGTTCAGGTGCTGTGAGTTGAACCATTGACGCCAGGCATAGGGGCGCGTGGTCTGTTGCAGCAGGGGCAGGTCGGCAATCATCTCGGCACTCAGGTGAGTGCGATCGCCCAGCAAGGTCGGGCTGCACACCGGCATTGGGTTCTCCCCCATCAGCCTGTGGGATTCGGTGCCGGACCAGTCGGCATCGCCAAAGTAGATCGCAGCGTCGAATTCGGTGTCGGCAAACAGAAAGGGCCGTGTGCGGTTGGTGAGGTTGACCGTCACTTCCGGGTGTTGCTGCTGAAAGTCCTTGAGTCGTGGCAGCAGCCATTGAGTGCCGAAGGTGGGGACAACCGCCAGTTCGATGACATTGGCGCCCTGCTGGCCCATTACCGACAGTGTGTCGCGCTCAACGGCGTCCAGTTGGGTGGCGACGCGTCGGCTGTAGGAAAGACCGGCTTCCGTCAGCTTCACTCCGCGCCGCGAGCGTCGGAACAGTTCGACGCTGAGGAATTCCTCCAGGCTGGCGATCTGTCGGCAGATGGCGCCTTGAGTCAGCGAAAGCTCCTGGGCCGCCTTGGTAAAGCTCTCGTGGCGGGCGGCGGCTTCGAAGCTGATCAGTGCGGCAGTGCTGGGTATTTTGCGGCGCATGTACGGCAACCTCACACGTTATTGGTGCTTTCAGGGTTTCAGGAAGTTACGGAGTGAGAAACTAGCACAACAGCATGCAAAATCCTCGTTTGCCCAATGCCTAAACGGCGCCTAGGATCAGTCCACGATATTTGACCTACTCGCGAGGACACTCTCATGGCCGGTAAAGCTAGCTTCAACTGGATCGATCCCCTGCTGCTGGATCAACAGCTCACTGAAGAAGAGCGCATGGTGCGCGATAGCGCTGCTCAGTTTGCGCAGGACAAGCTGGCGCCACGCATTCTTGAAGCGTTCCGCCATGAGAAAACCGACCCGGCCATCTTCCGCGAAATGGGCGAGATCGGCCTGCTGGGCGCGACCATTCCCGAGCAATACGGCGGCAGCGGCCTGAACTACGTGAGCTACGGCCTGATTGCCCGTGAAGTCGAGCGTGTCGACTCTGGCTATCGCTCGATGATGAGTGTGCAGTCCTCCCTGGTCATGGTGCCGATCAATGAGTTTGGTACTGAAGCCCAGAAGCAGAAATACCTGCCGAAACTGGCAAGCGGTGAGTGGATTGGCTGCTTCGGTCTGACCGAGCCAAACCATGGTTCCGATCCAGGCTCGATGATTACCCGGGCGCGCAAAGTGGAAGGCGGCTACAGCCTGACCGGCAGCAAGATGTGGATCACCAACAGTCCGATCGCTGACGTATTCGTGGTATGGGCTAAGGACGATGCCGGCGACATTCGTGGCTTCGTGCTGGAAAAAGGCTGGAAAGGGCTGAGTGCCCCAGTCATCCACGGCAAGGTAGGCCTGCGTGCCTCCATCACTGGTGAGATCGTGATGGACAACGTGTTTGTTCCCGAAGAGAACATCTTCCCGGACGTGCGCGGCTTGAAGGGTCCATTCACTTGCCTCAACTCTGCCCGTTATGGCATCTCCTGGGGCGCATTGGGTGCGGCCGAGTTCTGCTGGCACACCGCTCGTCAGTACACCCTGGATCGTCAGCAGTTTGGCCGCCCTCTGGCTGCCACTCAGTTGATCCAGAAGAAGCTGGCCGACATGCAGACTGAAATCACCCTCGCCTTGCAAGGTTGCCTGCGTCTGGGGCGTATGAAGGATGAAGGCACGGCCGCTGTCGAAATCACCTCGATGATGAAGCGCAACTCGTGCGGCAAGTCGCTGGATATCGTCCGTATGGCCCGTGACATGCTGGGCGGCAACGGCATCTCCGATGAGTTCGGTGTTGCACGTCACCTGGTCAACCTCGAGGTGGTCAATACCTACGAAGGCACCCATGACGTCCATGCGCTGATCCTGGGTCGTGCGCAGACCGGTCTCCAGGCGTTCTATTAATAGGAGAGCGGCCATGGGTGCGTTATCGCATTTGCGGGTACTGGATTTGTCGCGGGTACTGGCCGGGCCTTGGGCCGGTCAGATCCTTGCGGACCTTGGTGCCGAGGTGATCAAGGTCGAGCGTCCCGGTAATGGCGATGACACTCGCGCCTGGGGCCCGCCCTTCCTGAAGGATGCCTACGGCGAAAACACCAGCGAGGCCGCCTATTACTTGTCGGCCAATCGCAACAAGCAATCGGTGACCATCGACTTTACCCAGGCTGAAGGTCAGCGCCTGGTGCGTGAGTTGGCGGCGAAGTCCGACATCCTGATCGAAAACTTCAAGGTCGGCGGTCTGGCGGCTTACGGGCTGGACTATGAGTCGCTCAAGGCGATCAACCCTAACCTGATCTATTGCTCGATCACCGGTTTTGGTCAAACCGGTCCTTATGCAAAGCGCGCCGGCTATGACTTCATGATTCAGGGGCTTGGCGGCCTGATGAGCCTGACGGGGCGACCCGAGGGGGATGAGGGGGCTGGACCGGTGAAAGTCGGTGTGGCGCTGACGGATATTCTGACGGGCCTCTACTCGACGGTGGCGATCCTGGCAGCCTTGGCTCACCGGGATCATGACGGTGGCGGCCAGCACATCGATATGGCGCTGCTGGATGTGCAGGTCGCGTGTCTGGCTAACCAAGCGATGAACTACCTGACGACGGGGGTGGCGCCCAAGCGCTTGGGCAATGCACACCCGAACATCGTCCCTTACCAGGATTTCCCGACGGCGGATGGCAACTTCATCCTGACAGTGGGTAATGACGGGCAGTTTCGCAAGTTCGCTGAAGTGGCTGGCCAGGCGCAGTGGGCGGATGATCCGCGGTTTGCGACCAACAAACTGCGGGTGGCCAATCGTGCGGTGCTGATTCCGTTGATTCGCCAGGCGACAGTCTTCAAGACTACTGCCGAGTGGGTGGCGCAGTTGGAGCTGGCCGGTGTGCCGTGCGGGCCGATCAACGACCTGTCGCAGGTATTCGCCGATCCCCAGGTGCAGGCTCGTGGCCTGGCGATAGAGTTGCCTCATGCTTTGGCAGGGTTGGTGCCGCAGGTTGCCAGCCCGATTCGCTTGTCCGAGACCCCGGTTGAGTACCGCAGCGCTCCTCCTCTACTGGGCGAGCATACGCTTGAGGTGTTGCAGCGGGTGCTGGGGCTTGATGGGGCGGCCGTTGCTGCTTTCAAAGAGGCCGGCGTGCTCTGAGGGGTTCTTCTATATAGAAGCGATGCTTTTCCTTGCTTGTCCGGGAGGGAAAACATCGCTTTTGCCCGTTTGTGCAGTTTATTGATAGAAACTCTGAATTAGCAGTTGACGGCGAATTTTATCTGTCTATAATCCGCCCACTTCCGGCGCAGTCGAAACGGAAAACTCCTTGGTAAACAACGAGTTACGCAGTTTTCGGCAGCAGGTTGCTTCAGGTCAT
>NZ_FYDM01000022.1:0-71396 GCF_900187415.1 Pseudomonas sp. Irchel s3b6
GAGCATTGGAACCACCTGATCCCATCCCGAACTCAGCAGTGAAACGATGCATCGCCGATGGTAGTGTGGGGTTTCCCCATGTGAGAGTAGGTCATCGTCAAGATTAAATTCCGAAACCCCTATCTGCATCTGCAGGTAGGGGTTTTGTTTTTGTGCGCGAAAAAGTTGGCACAGTCCGTTCCGGGTACTTACGCCTGCTTCCCTGCCTCCCCCTACGTTTGAAGCGCGGACCTGTGGCACTTGCCAGTCGCTTGACGTTAACGTAAACATAAGCGCTGGCGCCGATTGTCCATGGCGCAGGTTTTGCTTGAGGGAAGGGGTGTCCGGGTTATCGGGCAAACTTCCCTTTACTGCCTTCTGAACCGGGTGTAGACATTTCCCCAGGACTTGCGTGGTTCGTCGCGAGTGAGGACATGGCCCCGTGAGCGGCTGGGCGGATCGATCCGGAGCGCTTGATGACCCTTATAAAAACAATAACCCCAGAGCTGCAACACGAAGCCCGGTTGGCCCGGGAAAAACTTCACCTTGAAGGCGAAGTCCCCAATGGGGTGTTGCGCGCCGAAATCGATGCGTCATGGCGGCGCAGTCTCAGCCATGGCGTGCACTTCAACAGCAAACACGAACTGACGCTGGAGTCGAGCGCCAGCCTGGAAGTGTTGCTGGCGAGCAATCGCCTGCTGATCGATGCGGCGATGCCGGCCATTGATTACCTGGCCGAGCGTCAGGGCAAGGAAGGGCTGATTATCCTCGCCAACTCCGATGCGACCATTCTCGCCGTCGAAGGACGCGCCGACCGTCTCAAGGGCAGCGGCCTGCAAGACATCACCCTCGGTGCCTGCTGGAGCGAAGCCGCTCGCGGCACCAATGCGCTGGGCACTGCGCTGGTGGAAGCGCGGCCAACCCTGATCGATTGTGGTGAACACTACCTCGACCGCCTCACCGATTTTTCCTGCACTTCGGTGCCGATTCACTGCCCGCAAGGCGATATTCTCGGCGTCCTCGACCTGACCCGCGAAGGCCCGCTGGGACGGGTGCATGACAGCACCGCGCTGCTGGCCATGGCGGTCAGCCAGATTGAGAGTCGGGTGTTCAACGCAAGCTTCCCCGATCAGATCGTCCTGGCCTTTCATAGCCGACGCCAATACCTCGAGTCGCCTTGGCAGGGGTTGTTGGCCGTGAGCCTGGGCGGGCAGATCCTGGCGGTCAGCGCCCAGGCCTGCCAGTTGCTCAACGCCGAGCGCTCGGCCCTGGTCGGCCATCGATGCGAAGAGTTTCTAGGGGTCGATGGCCTGCAGTTGCTGTCGCGCCTGCAACAGGGGGGGATCGGCAGCCTGCAAACCGCCAAGGGCGAATTCTTCTACAAGACGCTGCGCGCGCCGCAACGCTCGATCAACGTCAGCACACCGCCGCGCAGCGTCGCAAAAACCACCAAGGCTGCTCCCGATCTCGATGCCCTGGCCGGGAGCAATACGCGCTATGCCCGTGCATTGCACATGGCCCGCCAAGGCCTGGCCAATGAGTTGCCGGTGTTGCTGTTGGGGGAGACCGGCACCGGCAAGGAAGTCATTGCCCGGGCGCTGCACATGGCCGGCAGTCGTTGTGACAAACCCTTTGTCGCGGTCAATTGTGCGGCGATCCCGGAAGGGCTGATCGAGTCCGAATTGTTCGGTTATCGCGAAGGCGCCTTCACCGGCTCGCGACGGGGCGGGATGATCGGTCGCCTGCAACAGGCCCACGGCGGCACGCTGTTCCTCGATGAAATCGGCGACATGCCCCTGGCATTGCAAGCGCGCCTGCTGCGAGTGCTGCAGGACCGCAAGGTCGCGCCCCTGGGGGCGGGCGAAGAACAGGACATCGACGTCGCGCTGATTTGCGCCACGCACCGCGACCTTAAGCGCCTGGTGGAGGACAAACAGTTTCGCGAAGACCTGTTCTACCGGGTCAATGGCATCAGCGTCATGTTGCCGGCCTTGCGCGAGCGCGACGACTTCAGTGAGCTGGTGACGCGTTTGCTGACCCGGCTCGACGCTCCGGCGGTGACGCTCAAGGACGAGCTGAGCAACCTGCTCGGCGGTTACCATTGGCCGGGCAACATCCGCCAACTGGAGATGGTACTGCGTACCGCGCTGGCCATGCGCGAGCCCGGTGAAACCGTACTGAGCCTGGAGCATTTGCCCGACAGCATGCTCGACGAGCTCAATGCGGCAGAGCGCTCGCCCGGCGGCAGTATCCGTGAGAACGAACTGGAGCTGATTCGCCAGTCCCTCGACAGTCACCAGGGCAATGTTTCGGCCGCCGCCGATGCCCTGGGTATCAGTCGTGCGACCTTGTACCGCAAGCTCAAGCAGTTGCGCAGCTGATGCGCCGCTTGATTGTCAGGCTGGTCGACAGTCCCGACCCGCAAGCGCTGGACACGGCCCTGGCGTGGCTCTACGGTTTCGTGCGTCCGCATCGGCTGGCCATCGCCGGGCTGCTGGGGCTGTCGGTGTGCGCCTCGCTGCTGGTGTTGGTGCAGCCCTGGTTGACCAAGCTGCTGATCGACGATGGCTTGCTGGCCCGGGATTTCTCCATGCTGGTGTTGATCGCCGGGTTGATGATCGTCGCCGGGCTCCTGGGTACCGCGCTGTCGGGGATCAATCGCTACCTGCACACGCGTCTGTCCGGACGGATCCTGTTTGCCTTGCGCGACGACCTTTATCGGCACCTGCAGAGCTTGTCGCCGGGTTTCTACGGACAACGAAGGATCGGTGACTTGATGTCGCGCCTGGACGGTGACGTCGCGGAGATCCAGCGTTTTGCCGTCGACTCCCTGTTCTCGGCGGTCTCCAGCGTCATCGGCCTGGTGTGTGCAGTGGCCATGTTGCTGACCTTGTCCTGGAAGCTGTCATTGCTGGCGCTGGTCCTGATTCCGCTGGACGTGCTCTGGCTGCGCTGGATGCGGCGCAAGGTCGAGCGTGATGTGCGCCGGTTGCGCGAGCGTTCGGCGGACATGTCCTCGTTCATGGTCGAAACCCTGCCGGTGATGAAGTTCATCCAGTCCGCCGGTCAGCAGCAACGCGAAGCCCGGCGTCTGGAAACCCTGGGCCAGGGCTATATGAGCCAGTTGTTGCGTCTGCAAGTCACCGAGTTTTTCACCCAGGCAGTCCCCGGTACATTGACCTCGTTGTCGCGGGCCTGTGCCTTTCTCATCGGTGGTTACTGGGTGGTGCAGGGCACCTGGCAGCTAGGCGCCCTGATTGCCTTTTCCACCTACCTGGGGATGGCGGTCGGCCCCGTGCAAAGCCTGCTCGGCTTGTACGTGGCGATCCAGCGGATGACCGTCAGCCTCGGCCGGGTGATGGAGTTGCGCGGCGAACAACCGACCGTCACCACGCCGCTTGTGCCACGACCGATGCCGGACAGTGGTGAGCTGCGATTCGACAACCTGTACTTCAGCTATCCCGGTCGCCCGTCCACCCTGCGCGGTATCGAGGCGCGGATTCCCTACGGCATGAAGGTCGCCCTGAGTGGTGGTTCCGGTGTCGGCAAATCGACCCTGATCGACCTGCTACAACGCCATCACGATCCACAGTCCGGCCGTGTGCTGCTGGGGGATGTCGACCTGCGGGAGCTGGACCTGTTCCAGCTGCGTCAGCGCATTGCCGTGGTCAGCCAGGACATCGTGCTGTTTCGAGGCAGCCTGGCCGATAACCTGGCGTACGCCGTGCCGGATGCCAGTCGCGAAGCCGTGGCTGAAGTGGCGCGACTGGCCCAGCTCGACAGCCTGATCGCCACGCTGCCTGAAGGACTCGACAGCCCCTTGGGCGAACGTGGCCAGCAGTTGTCCGGTGGGCAGAAACAACGGATTGCCATCGCCCGCGCCTTGTTGCAGGACCCGCTGATCCTGGTGCTCGACGAGGCCACCTCGGCAGTCGACGAGGCCACGGAACGGGACGTGATCGAGGCCATCGACCGACTGTTTGCCGGGCGCACACGTATCCTCATCAGTCATCGCCCCTCGACCCTGGCCGATGCCGACCTGCGCTTTGAATTGTTCGATGGCGTGCTCATGCCTGTGCAGGTGCAGCATGAAGCCTGAACTGAGGATCGGTGTCGTCGACAGCGGCCACTCGGTTGCGCAACGGCCGCGGGTGAGCGTTGGGCGGCGGTTCTACCTGGTGGACGAGGGTGTGGCCGATGACGCCTTGCGTGATGACCCGATCGGCCATGGCAGTGCCGTGGTCGAGGCCATCAGCCAGCGCGCGGCTTCTGCCCGCTTGTGCGTGGCCCAGGTGTTCGACCAGCGCGGGGTGACCAGCGCCCTGCAAATCGCTACGGCCATCGATTGGCTGGTGACGCAGGACGTGCGGGTGATCAACCTCAGTCTGGGCTTGCGCGAGGACCGCAGCTTGCTGCGTGAAGCCTGCTCGGCGGCAGTCGCCCGTGGTGTGCTGCTGTGTGCATCGAGTCCGGCGCAAGGCGAGGGCGTGTACCCGGCGAGCTATCCGCAGGTGGTGCGGGTGACCGGTGATGCGCGTTGCAGTGAGCAGCAGTGGTCGTGGCTGAACAGCCAGCAGGCCGATTTCGCCGCCTGTGTACGGGGCACCTATGCCGGGCAGTCCGGTGCCAGCCTGGGCTGTGCGGCGTTGACCGGGCATATCGCCAGCTTCCTCGGCGAGCACCGCGATGCCAGCAATGCCCAGGTGCTGCAATGGCTGCGTGACAATGCCCACTATCGCGGCCCTGAGCGACGAGCGTGGACATGAGCGATGTGCTGATTCTTGGTGCTGGACCCGCGGGTTCGGCGGTGGCCCTGGGGTTGCGACGCATGGGCTATGGGGTGACCCTGGTCAGCGACTGGCGGCGGTTCGCAGCACTGGAAGGTGTCTCGCAACGGGTGCTTGAGGCCTTGCGCGGTGCTGGTCTGCATCAGGCGCTGGCCGACGCCACGCTGCCGTCCCAACGCCGGGTGTCATGGAACGGCCTGCAGCATGCACAAAACATCGAATACCTGTTGGACCGGCCGCGCTTCGATCAAGGCCTGCGTGAAGACCTGCAGCGGGCCGGCGTCGAGTTGATCGAAGGCCGCGTGCTGGCGGTTCACTCCGATGCGTCAGGCCATCGGGTCGAGGTCGAGGGGCATGGCCAACAGTACAGCGGGTTTCTGGTGGAGGCGCGTGGTCGTCAGGCGCCGGCACTCGGCAAAGGCCGGCGCGGGCCGGAAACCGTCAGCTTGCTCAATCGCTGGCAAGGCGCGCCCGGCAGCACCGCCAGTGCGGTGCAAAGCCTGGAGGACGGTTGGGCCTGGATGGCGCGACGGGCCGATGGCCAATGCTATTGGCAGTTGACGGTGGATGTGGCCAGCGCCGAGTTGCCCGCCAAGGCCCAGTTACTCGACTACTGTCGGCAACGCCGCCAAGGCTCGGCACTGGCCGCTGAACTGTTCGGTTCGGCGGCTGAAAACGATCTGCATCTACATGCCCGCAGTAGCACCGCGATTCTCCATCCGCAGCTATGTGGCGACAACTGGATTCGGGTGGGCGATGCGGCCATGGCGGTGGATCCGCTGTCAGGCAACGGTATCTTTCAGTCCCTGTCGTCGGCCTTGCAGGCACCCGTGGTGATCAACACGCTGCTGCGCAAACCCGAACGGGCGGCGCTGGCCCGGCGTTTTCACCAGCAACGGGTCGAGCAATTGTTTTTACGTTTCGCGCGCATTGGCCGGGATTTCTATGCCGATGAGCTGCGCTGGCCGCAGCACCCGCTCTGGCAGGCGCGCCGCCAATGGCCGGACAGCGAAGTCGCGCACAAGGCGGCGGATTTCTCGACCTTGAGCATCGGGCACGCTCCAGTGTTGCGCGATGGGTTTGTCGACGAGGCCGAGGTGGTGATCACTGCCGATCAACCCTTGGGCATCTGGCATGTGCAAGGGGTGGAGCTGGCGCCGCTGGTGCGCCGCTTGCGTACCCAACCCACCGAGCAGGTGCTGGCGGGGTTGACTGTGGAGCAAGGGCGTAGGGTGCGCAGCTGGTTGTTGGCACAGGGCTTCAAGCCCTGATGTGCCTATTCACGCATGCCGCTCAACCAGACGTGACCGCAGTCTTTGTGGCAAGCTCGCTCGCCACAGACCAGGACAGGCGCTCCCCCATCAATCCACTGTGAGAGAGCGCCACCCATCACAGCTTGATCAACACCGACTTCAATTCGGTGTAATGCTCGATCGCCGCGTAGCCCATCTCCCGGCCCACGCCGGACATTTTGTAACCCCCGAACGGCAACGCCGGGTCCAGGGCGCTGTGGCAGTTGACCCAGACCGAGCCTGACTTGATCCGTGGAATCATCCGGTGCACCGCCGCCAGGTCGTTGGACCAGATACTCGCCCCCAGGCCATAGGGACTGTCGTTGGCCATGCGCACGGCATCGGCTTCGTCATCGAAGGGAATCGCCACCAGCACCGGGCCGAAGATCTCTTCCTGCACCAGTGAGTGCTGTTGATCGACGTCGACAATCACCGTCGGCTTGACGAAGAACCCCGGGCCGAATTGCTCACCGCCGCAGGCAATGGTCGCACCGCTTTGACGGCCCATTTCGATGTAGTTGTACACCCGTTCCTGTTGCCGGGCGGAGATCAGCGGGCCCATTTCCACACTCGAATCCAGGCCGTTACCCAGCTTCATGGCGTTGGCGATGCCGGCGATGTCGGCCACCACATTGTCGAAATGCTTGCGCTGCACATAAAGCCGGGAGCCAGCGCAGCAGACCTGGCCCTGGTTGAAGAAAATCGCACTGGCCGCACCCGCTGCGGCGCTGTTGAGGTCAGCGTCGGCCATGACGATGGTCGGTGACTTGCCGCCCAGTTCCAGGGTGACCCGGGTCATGGAGTCCATGGCAATCTTGCCGATCTGTTTACCCACGGCGGTGGAACCGGTGAAGGTCAACTTGTCCACCAACGGATTGTGGGTCAGGGCGGAGCCCGCAGTGATGCCGGTGCCGGTGACCACGTTGAACACGCCGCTGGGGTAGCCGGCTTCCAGCACCAGTTCAGCGAGTTTGAGGGCAGTCAGCGGGGTTTCATCCGCCGGCTTCAGTACCACGGTGCAGCCGGTGGCCAGGGCCGGGCCGAGTTTCCAGCAGGCCAGCAGCAACGGGAAGTTCCAGGCGACGATGGCACCGACCACACCGACGGCTTCACGGCGGATGAAGCTGTGGAACTGATCGTCGGGCATCAGCGGCAACGACACCTCGACGCTGGAACCTTCGATCTTGGTCGCCCACCCGGCCATGTAGCGCAGGAAGTCGATGGACAGTTGTACGTCCATCACCTGCGCCACCGCTGCGCTTTTGCCGTTGTTCAGGCATTCCAGTTGCGCCAGGATCTCTGCGTCGCGCTGCATCAGGTCGGCGAGTTTCCACAGCAGGTTCTGCCGCTCGCGAGGGCGGGTGCGGGTCCAGGCCGAATCGTCGAAGGCGTGGCGGGCGGCAAGCACGGCACGGTCGACATCCTCCGGCGTGGCCTTGGGCACCACGCACAGCACGTCGCCGGTGGCCGGGTTGTGCAGGGGCATGGTCTGGCCGTCGGCGGCCTCGACCCATTCGGCGCCAATCAGCATGCGCGGGGCGCGTTGGATAAAGGCGGTGGTGGCGGGGAGCGGGGTTGCAATAGCCATGACAGAACCTCTTGTTGTGCGTGAGGCGAGGGCTTTCGCAACCCCTGTGCCAGTTTTTGCTGGCGCTTAAGTTGATGATTCCAGTTGTTTTTATCTGGCGTAGTGGGAATACGTCGGATACAAGCTGTCGCAAATTGCGAATGCCTTGAGACAAGTCCGGCCTGAACTTATACGGCGTGGGTTCTTGGTAAGGGGCACCCCTTTCAAGATTTTTGCACTTTGGCCGCCTTCTTGAGTACTCGATCCGTCGACACATGAGCATGCGCCGCCTTGCCCTCTGATCATCAAGCTGAAGCGCATGACTGGGAAAGTGTTGAACATTCAGTGTTCCTTTTTTGCCCCGCCGTAGGGCCGGCTCTCGTGCGCAGATGGAGCTAGCTCCAAAAGAGCGACAATCCGGCCATACCTGACCCACTATATTCATAGTGATGCGAAAGTTAACAAGATTAAAAAATAATTGCTGTAGGAAATGTCCTGAAATCAATTCGGATATTCAATTATTTAGATGGTCGCAACGTTAATGGCAGGGACATTGAAAGTGCTGTCGAGTCAATGTCTCCCCTGTGCCGCCCCATAGGCTGGGGATGTCTACAGTGCCGAGGGCCGTCCATATGCATTGGGAGTCAGTGCCATAGTTGGTACATATACTAACCATAAAAATGGTCTGAGCCGATCACCCATCAGGCAATTGCTCAGGCCTAGTATGTTTTGTGCTTTGAAGACCCGTGAGCGAGTTAGCAATGGTCGGTATCGAGCTTGGTAAGTACTCCTTTCACGTGCGAGGCCAGAATGTATCGGCTCTCGAGAGGTGGTTGTGTGGTAATTGACTTTCTGCGATATGAAAAAAAATCTTGACATGAAAAAAAGATTAATATTTTATGTGTCCCATAACTTTTCAAGTGGGTTGAGAAGTTAACCAGTGGAAATGGATGTATTGGCATTGTTTAGCGCTGCGTTGCGCCAGACTCATAAGGATATGTTTATGTTTATATTTTTGACCCTCTTCGCTCCGGCTATTGATTGGCGCCCTGGATATGCTCGCAGGCTGAGTCCGTAAGTCTGCACCTTGCGTCTTTGCCAAATTTTGCTTGGCGTTAAGCTCGTTATTCTTTACAGATAGTGTGTGGCGCCGCTTGCTTGGCGGCAGATACACCAGAATTTTATCCAGTGATTGTGATTGCTTTCAATACGCCATTGATCGGGTGTTTGAAATCTAATATTCCATTAAGTTAATTGGGGGGTGTTGCTGTGTCGGAGCGCATTAAAGTAGTCATTTCTGGGGCCGATCGTGTAGCGCATAGCTATATTTCTAAATTAAATCCCTCGCGTTATGAGGTGGATTTGATTCCCGAGTCGCTTCCTGATCAAGCACGTGTTATTTCCGTCATCACTGACGCGCACATCTACATTCATGCCGGTGAGGAGATACTGACAGAAGCGATCTTGCAGCATGCTGAGAAATTGAAGCTAGTGGCATGCCTGGCTTCTGGTGCCGAGCACTTGGTCGATATCGATGCGGCTGATCGTTTGGGTATCGCAGTTACCAATACTCCAGGCTTGAAAGTGATGTACGAAGCCATGGGTGAGTTTCTGCTGGGATTGGTAATTGCCTTGCGCCGAAAGTTGATTTACTTCCACACAGAGCAAAAAAACGGTCGCTTACACGAAACGGACACCCCGCTGCTCAAGGATGCGGTGATCGGTATCATCGGCATGGGTAAGGTCGGTTCTCGAGTGTCGAGGATGATGCACGATGCGTTCAAGTCCAGGATTGTCTACACCTCCAACTCGCAAAAGCCAGATATAGAGCGCGATACGCAGGCGCAACGACTGTCGCTGGAAGCCTTGCTGGAAACAAGTGATGTGGTGATTCTGGCGTGCCCTTACAACGACTCTACACTGGGCTTCATCGCAGAGCATGAGCTTTCCCTGATGAAGCCCACGGCGATCCTGATCAATACGTCAGCGTCCTCTCTAGTTGATGGCCAGGCGGTCTACAAGGCCCTTCTCGAGCAGAAAATTGCCGGTGCCGCGTTCGACGACAAGAACTGGAATGCTCCGCCGCTTATCAAGAATGGCAAGACGATCAACATGCCGATCGCGATGCTCGACCTGCCGGATGATCGCTTCATCTGTACGCCCTATGTAGGTGCTATGACCTCGGAAGTGTGGGATGAGATGGCGAGTGTGGCCATCGGTTCGGTTCTGCACTTCATCGAGCATGGTTCTGACAGGAATCTTTATAACCGGAACCTGGACACGACCAGGCATGCCCAACGCTCGGGCTCTGGTTCGCCGTTTGCCGCAATACTGGAAGGCTGAGCCTGGGTGGAAGCTGTATGAGCGACGATTTAACGCAAATACGTCTCCGGCAGGCGCTGCAGGGGCATGAGTCGGTCGAACTGCTTTTTCCTGGTGAGCCTGGTTACGATGAAGGGCGTCAGGTCTACAACAGGATTCACGACCTGCACCCCTTGCTCATTGTGCGCACCCTCAACCGTGCGGCGATTAGAGCAATGCTTGAGGTGGTTGCCGATAACCAGCTTGAACTCGCCATCCGTGGTGGCGGGCACCATATTGCCGGGTTTGGTTCGACCGAAGGCGGTGTGTTGCTCGATTTCTCTGGGTTCAACGGCGTACAAATCGATGCGTTTCAGGGCATCGCCAGGGTTCAGCCTGGTGCCCGTTTGAGGGATCTGGACGCGACATTGTGCCCTCAGGGATATGTCGTGCCGACCGGGACCGTCAGCGATACCGGGATTGCCGGGCTGACTCTTGGTGGCGGTATCGGTTGGTTTGTCGGAACTCTGGGGTTTACTTGCGACAACCTGGTAGGCGCCGACGTGATGCTCGCCAGTGGCGAGGTCGTCAGAGCCGAGGACCCGCAGCACCAGGATCTGCTATGGGGCCTTCGCGGAGGCGGGGGCAATTTTGGCGTTGTGCTGGAGTTTCGGTATCGCCTATCGAAGCTGCCCAACGTTTACTGTGGTTCGATCACGGTTACGACACCGGAGATTCCCCGGGTGCTTATGCAACTGGGGGATTACATGGAGCATGTTTGTCCACCGAATCTGGTGCTGGCTCCTATCTTCACACCCGGCGTGGATAGCGAGCACTGCGTTTTATCGATTGACTTTTGTCTCAGCGATTATCTGGACATCGATGCCATCAGAGCGTTGGAAACCGCGCTGAATCTTGTGGGTAGCCATCGGTTCGTAACGGATGATTTCCGAACCTGGCAAGCCTGGTTCGACGACAGGTTCCAACCACCGATGAGGGGGTACTGGAAGTCGATTTGCCTGGATGATTTTACCAGCAGCACCATGGATGCATTGCTAACCGCAGCGTCCAGCATGCCAGGTAAGCGATGCAGCATTACGATCGAACATCTGAACAAATCGCGACGTTCGGCAATACCTGGCGATTCCGTTTTCCCGCTCAAGTCGAGAGGCTATGGCATTCTGTTTTCTGCCCGGTGGGTTGAAACCCAGGACGATAAAGTTTTTGTGCACTGGGTTAGAGCTGCTGCGCTGGAAGCCACGGGTAGTGATGGAGTCGCTGCGTATTCCAACTACTCTTTTGCCGACAGCTCGTTACGTACGTCGTTGTTCGGTAGCGATAGTGAGCGCTTGCTCGAGGTCAAGAAACGGTACGACAAGGATAATATGCTTAGGCGCAACCACAATATTAGCGCGAGCAAAGAGGGTACCACCCACTCAGCTGATTAATGGTGAGGGGAGGGAGTATCAGGTGGCTCGGGCACCCACTAATTAAGTAGGTAGTCGTAAGCCAGAGCCTTACTTTCTTTCACCCTTTTGCCCGGGCGCAGCGGTTTTGCGCTGGGGAAGCAAGACAGATAAATGGGGGAGAATGCCCGGTGGCTTGGGCGCCAACTACTTAAGTTGGTAGTCGTGAGTTCGAGTCTCACTCTCCTCCACCATTTTTGCCCGGGTGCAGCGGTTTTGCGCTGGGGAAGCAAGGCAGATAAATGGGGGAGAATGCCCGGTGGCTTGGGCGCCAACTACTTAAGTTGGTAGTCGTGAGTTCGAGTCTCACTCTCTTCCACCATTTTTGCCCGGATGCAGCGGTTTTGCGTTGGGGAAGCAAGGCAGATAAATGGGGGAGAATGCCCGGTGGCTTGGGCGCCAACTACTTAAGTTGGTGGTCGTGAGTTCGAGTCTCACTCTCTTCCACCATTTTTGCCCGGGCGCAGCGGTTTTGCGCAGGGGAAAGCAAGGCAGATAAATGGGGGAGAATGCCCGGTGGCTTGGGCGCCAACTATTTAAGTTGGTAGTCGTGAGTTCGAGTCTCACTCTCTTCCACCAGTTACCGGAAGTTCGGGTTGTTCATTTCGGCGAGAGATTGATTGAGCCGCTGGTGACTACACCATATTTCTTGTGTGTGCTGACTTAAATGAAGGGTACAGGTATGCAGTGGATTGCAGAAGGTCGGCGGATCATCAAAGTTGCGGTGCCACTTTCAATCGTTTATTTGATTGAAAGTATGATGGCCTTCGTTGACTCCGTATTCATGGGGCGCTTTCGTGCAGATGAAATTGCCGGCTATGGCTTGGGGGCTCGTATTGTTTTTGACGCGACCAATGTCATTTGTCTATGCGTCATTGGCATGGTCGCCGTTTTCTCGGCCAAGTACGACGCGATCAAAGACAAGCGAGCCGTGGAAACGCATGTGCAGCACGGTTTCTACATGTGTTTTCTGCTCAGTCTGCCGGTCGCCCTGGTGACGTTGAATCTTGGTAGTTTGCTGGTTGCCTTCAATGTCGACCCGGCGGTCGCCTTGCAGGCAGATCAATATGCGCAAGGCGCAGTGTACTCAATCCTGCCACTGGCCTTGTTCTGCGTCCTGCGAGACCACTCGGCGGCGGTTTCTGACTTCTCGTCGATTTTCTACATCACGCTATTCGCCAGCGTTTTCAAAGCGGTGATTTCCTACGTACTGATTCTTGGCGAGTTTGGTTTTCCGCGGCTGGGTGCATACGGTGCCGGCCTTTCGACCTCCCTGGTCAGTTGGGGAATGCTGGTTGCGGAAGTCGTTCTCTATTCCCTGAGCAATCGTAAATCCGGCAAGACGTACGCCATCTTCACCGGGTGGGTGGCTCCCAGGCTGTCCCTGGTGAAAAAGTACCTGGCGATGGGCTTACCCCTATCGGCGAATAGCCTGGTCATTTCTCTGATGTTCATCGTGCTGATGCTCTTGACGGAGAAAGTAGGGACCTTGGAGCTGGCTGCGGCACAACTGGTGTTTTCCTATATCTACCCGGTGTTCATGCTGGTTGAAGGGGTTCGTGAAGCCATCGCCATTCGTGTCGCTCAAGAACATGCGCTAGGTAATGTGCACAAGGTGCGCAAACTGACGGTGGTGGCTAGCATGGTCAGCATGTTGTTCTTGTTTCCTTTCGCCTTCGTCGTATTTTTCGATTCCACGTTGGTCGCATCAATGTTCTTCAACGTCAACGAATCATCGAATCTTGACCTGCTGACCCAGTTCAACCTGATTATCGGTTTTGCCGCTCTGAGCATCGTTGTCGAGTGTGTCCAGGTCATTCTGCTCGGGGCGCTGAAGGGCCTGGAAGATACCAAGGTGCCATTCCTTATCAACACTACTACTGCTTGGGTGATCGGCGTGGCGGGGGGGTATCACCTGGCGTTTAACCTGGATCAGGGGGTCGTCGGTCTGTGGGTGGCGCTGATTCTCAGCCACCTCCTGTCGTTGTTGCTGTTGACGGTACGACTATTACTTGTCACCCGACCCAACAGTCCTCTGCTCTGCGCGAGCTCGGTACACGACTAGTCGCCACCATCCGCCAGGACGGTCGAATCGGGCCTGGCGGCTAATCATCAGGGTTTCGGAAAGATCGCCGGTCTGTACAGGGGGAGTGCGTATGCGTGAAGTACTGGCTACTTACATTGACGCTTATGACGTTGCGATTGATTGTCTTGAGCAATTACAGGGCACTGAGCTTGCGATTGTCGTTGATCAGTTGTTGTCGCGAATCGCGGCCTGCGACGATGTGCTGATCAACAATGTACTTAAGCATCATCGTCATCTACTTGAACTCAGCAGTGAGGAGTGGGCGTGGTTCTTGCCTGGCATTCTTGAATTAGAACGCAACAGTGCCTTTGTCGCGGCTTACCTGATAGAAAAGATCCCGCTGCTCAAGCAGCACCTGGATATGCAAGCTTTCGTTGAGTTTTTGCTAGCCATTAAAGATCATTCGGCACGTGGTCTGTCCTATCTGATCGGCACTTCCGACTCTGCTCTGTGTGATGATCTGGAGTCGATCCTGGAGGCGGTAGGCGTCGTTTACTATCGGGCCGCCATGGACTGTGTGTTGCGTCATAAGGACGAACTGGGCCCTTGCTGCGCTCCCTTGCTCATCCACATCAAGAACTATAGCCGGCACTTGCCTGCCACTGACCTGGATGCGCTGGTGGCTTTGGTCTGCGCTGTGCATGCCCGTTACGGCAGTTTTGGCGCCGTTGCCTTACTGGAAAATGCCGATGAGGTATTTGCCCAACATAGCATTCAGGCAGTACATGAGCGCCTGGACCACCTGTTAGATGAACATGTCGACTATTTTCATTATCTGCTTGCCAATGGCTTGCCGCAGGTTGGAGCGGTTCGCACGGACACCGCTTCGGTTGAACAATTGGATGGCGCAAGTATGACCTCGCATATCGACGTCCCTGGGGTGTTCGATGGCGGGTTGGTCTCTGCGATTATTTCCAATATGAACCTCATGGATCAGAAAACACTTGAGAACATGCGTTTTCAGTTGTCGACCAGTGATTTTAATCGCTGGCTCGAACAGCAGCCTGCTTTCGCGAATGCCCGCATGCATATCGCCGATGCCTATGCCGGTGCTTGGTTTTCATCGTTCGATTATTGGGGCGGAGAGATGGGGGTCGCGCGTTTCAGGGCGCTGATAGGGCAGGCTATAGACGCGACCTATGACAAGGTGGCTCGGCAATCCTTGGTTTACAGGAACAAGTCGCTGTTCGACCGACATGCCGAGTACACCGAAGCCCGCTTGCGATTGATGATAGATACGGCATTTCCAATCGATAGCAACGGATCGCGGGCACCCGAGGATATTGCAAGTGTCAGGACTTATCTCGACGACCATAACCGGGAGGATTTGCGAGATCGGCATTCGAAGCAGCGGGTATTCATCAGTACCTGGAACAGAAACCCATGGCAGGACTACAGTCGTTCCGACGAGTTCTACTCCTGTACCGGTATTGGTGATTACGCTGTCAATAATGCCCCAGGTTATCTGGTTGAGCCGAATTTATGTCGCCTGTATGTCTGGTATCAAGGGCGGCGCATTGGCCGTATTAATCTGATTGCCGTAGCCGATGTCGAGGGTACGCCGGGGTTGTTGCTTGACGGCGTCGAGGGTGGCGGTCGTCTGTTGCAGTCCGAAGAGCGGGTCCTGGACATCCTGGGCAGTGTCTCTGAGTTCGCAAAGCGCTGTGGGTTGAGAGCCTATTACATCAACTGCAAGGCGACCTACAACAATGTACCAAAGCAGTTCATAGCCCAGGCAGTTCGCCATGTAGGGCTACCAGTGACGCATTGTTATCTACGTCGCTTTTACCAAGGACTGGAAATTTATCAGGCGATGCCCCATGGACTCATACCGTTCTTCGAATCCTTCGGGAATAACCTGTCCGGGGTGGTGAGTGGCCTGAAAATCACGTTGCCCTAGCGGCCAACGTTCACAAGGAAGTGTTATGTTGACTACATTGACTGATCATGAATACCTGGCCCTGAATTCGACCTGCAGCTTTGCTGACGGGCACGCTTATCATGAGTTATCCAAGGGGCTGGAGGGTGTTGTCGAGCAATTGCCCACCATTTGGCATGACTGCAATCAAACCAAAGTTCGCGACATGGAGAGGTCTTTCAAGACCGAATGGGCCAACCTGCTGGACTCTAGCGAGTTGTTGCGACACGATCACTTCAGAGTTTCTCCGACTGCATCCAACTCTATCGATATCGTTGCGACACTACTTGCCGAGCGGGCTCAGCGAGTGTTGCTGATCGAACCCACGTTCGACAACCTGTACTTAATGCTTAAGCGTCGAGGTTGTGAGGTGTCGCCTCTCAGCGAGCAGTCGATGATAGAGGCGATTGACCAAGATAGGCTGGTCGAGCTATTAGATGGTTTTTCGTTCGATACCTTGTTCCTGGTAAACCCTAACAATCCCACCGGTTATCTGATTCGCGAACAACAATTCAAGGTGATAGCCGAGTACTGCCAAAGACAGAACAAGGTCTTGGTGGTTGACTCTACCTTTCGCTTCTATGCCAGGGATCCCTTCAATGATTATGCCGCGCTATTGAAGGCTGGCGGTTCCTTCGTGGTAATCGAAGACACCGGCAAGACCTGGCCAACCCAAGACATGAAATCGAGCATGATCGTCTATTCCGAAGATCTGGCCGCGGGGTTGGAAAAGGCCTACGAGGAGATCTACCTGTGTCATTCGCGCTTCGTCATGGGGGTTTTCGTCGACCTGTTCCGGCGCACGGCTGAAATGGGTCTGGAACAGGCTCTGGTGCATGAAATCGGGCTGCGGCGCCGCAAGGTCAGGGCCGTGCTGGCCGATACTCATTTCCGTTGTATTACCGACAGTCGTGCAACCGTGATGCCCGTAGAGTGGATCGATGTCTCGCGCACGGGGAAAACCGATGCAGAGCTCATCCAGCAGTTTTTATCGCACGGCTTCCATTGCCTGCCCGGCAGCCACTTTTTTTGGCACGCCTATTACGAGCGCGGTATCCACAGTTCCCGCTTCATTCGCATTTCACTCGCCCGTCCCTCGGCGGTATTCGAAAACGGTTTGGCTCTGCTACGCAATATCTGCAACGAACCGAACCTTGCCAGGTTAACTGTGAGCTGTTGAGTAACGCATTGCGCTCCTGCTGGTAGCTGCTCATCCATTCAGTGAGCCCAGCAGGCTTTTCTCATCTTTTTTGTGAGTCCCAATCGATGGCCTCACAAAAAAGATGATTTCTGGCCCATGCCCATGTCTGTTGGGATTCGGAACCTTCCATTTTTGGAACCGACTGGAGCTGATGCCTGTTCCACACGTCACCAATACGAAGCTCCTTCTGCCCCGTCGACCGCACCTCGGTGACTGTATGGCGCTGGTTCGCCCACCTTCCGTTCGCTCGTCGGTACCGCAGGCAGTCGCCTTCCTCCTCTGTGTGCTTAGCTCTCAAGATTCTTCCGCTCTCGTGGGTAGCGACCCTGATGTTTATCGGTCTCGTCTCAGAGTGGAACAGTTGTCGCGAAATTAAACGCGGCAGGCAAGCGATTGTCCGGGGAGTGCGTACTGGAGCTCAATCAAGTCCTTGATAACAAACACAACTTATAAGCTGGCACGCTCCGTGTATTGCTGACCTCAGACGTTTCTCTTGCCTCCATGTCCGGCACAACCGGCCATGGCAGAAACCATAAAAACGACACACAACAATAAGAAAGCTCCGTGGAGGTCCGACCTTGATGAAGAGAACACTCCGAGCAGGCATGTCCAGCGGCCTGCTGGCGCTGGCCGTCTGTGCCGCCTTGCATTCTCCCCCCAGCCTTGCGGCGCGAGACGCCCAGACCATCCTCAAGGAAACCTGCCAGGGCTGTCATACCCCTGAAGCCGACAATGCCTTGAGCCGTATCAGTCACCAGCGTAAGACCCCCGAAGGCTGGCTGATGAGCATTGCCCGCATGCAGGTCATGCACGGCTTGCAGATCAGCGATGAAGACCGTCGTACGCTGGTCAAGTACCTCGCTGATACCCAGGGCCTGGCACCGAGTGAAACCGATGGCGTGCGCTATGCGCTGGAACGTCGGCTCAACACCGTCGAGCAGTTCGACGAGCAGACCAGCCAGATGTGCGGCCGCTGCCACTCCGGTGCGCGGGTCGCCCTGCAGCGTCGGCCGGCCCAGGAGTGGGAACGCCTGGTGAACTTCCACCTCGGCCAATGGCCGTCCCTGGAGTACCAGGCCCTGGCTCGCGACCGCGACTGGTTCGACATCGCCCGCAAGGAAATGGTGCCGCTGTTGGCCAAGCGCTACGCACTGGACAACCCCGCCTGGAAGAACTGGCAGAAAACCGCACCCAAGGCCGATGCCCTGGTGGGCGACTGGAGCTTCAGCGGCCACTTGCCAGGCAAGGGCGAACTGGCCGGCGTGATGAGCATCGGAGCTTCGGGTGATGACCAGTTCAAGGTCGCGGTCAAAGGCCAATACGCCGATGGCAGCCCGTTC
Organism: Pseudomonas sp. Irchel s3b6; assembly: GCF_900187415.1. NCBI lineage: Bacteria > Pseudomonadati > Pseudomonadota > Gammaproteobacteria > Pseudomonadales > Pseudomonadaceae > Pseudomonas > Pseudomonas sp. Irchel s3b6. Next base: position 17,938 of record NZ_FYDM01000022.1, read on the forward strand.
AATGGCGACGGTAGCGCGATCCTCTACACCGGCTACGAATGGCGCGGCAACGTGACCATCGACGGAGTGGTCATGCGTCAGGTGTTCGCCGCCAAAGGCAGCGAACTGCAAGGCCGGATGTTCGAAGCCGAGCACGATGAGCGCGGCCTCGATTTCATCGCCGCCAAACAAGGTTCCAGTCGTTTGCTGGCGGTGCAGCCGGGCTACCTGAAGGCCGGCAGTGAAACCGAAGTGACCCTGATCGGCAGCGGTCTGCAAGGCAAACCTGATTTCGGCAAGGGCGTGGAAGTGGTCGACGTCATCGCGCAGAGCCCCGAGCAGATCAAGGTCAAACTCAAGGCCAGCGCCGACGCCAGGCCAGGCCTGCGCGCAGTCACCCTCGGTGCGCTGAAAGGTCCGACCCTGTCGGTCTACAACCAGATCGCCGAAGTCAAAGTCGTGCCTGAGTTCTCCGTGGGACGCATCGGCGACGGTGGCGGTTCGACACCGAAAGTCCAGGGCCGCTTCGACGCTGAGGCCTGGGGCAAAGGCGCTGATGGCAAGCCCTACCGCATTGGCGTGTTCCCGGCACAGTGGAAGGTCGAAGCCTTCGACGACCGCGCCAGGGAAGACGAAGACGTCAAGTTTGCCGGCACCATACAGGCCGACAGCGGCGTGTTCACCCCAGGCGATGCCGGGCCGAACCCGGCACGCAAGATGTCCACCAACAATGCCGGCAACCTCAAGGTGATCGCCGCCGTCGACGACGCAGGGAAGTCCCTGACCGGCGAAGGCCACCTGATCGTGACCGTGCAACGCTGGAACAATCCACCCATTCCATAAGTGCAATGAACGCAACGGCTTCAGACACTTTTCGGAATGACCGCAAGCCCCGCATAACGGGGCCTGCACAGGAGGTTTGCCATGGGCGCTATCTTGAATCTGGTCGAACGCAACCTGCACGAAGTGCAGGTGGATGCCGACCGCATGCTGTTTCACATTCCCAGCAGTTCGCTGTTTGCCAGCGACGAGCTGACCGGCACCATCATCGATACCTTGCGCGGTCCCGGCTGTACATCGCAGGACCTGATCCAGCGCCTGGCCACACGCTTCAACGGCGAGGAAATCAACGAAACCCTGCGTGAGCTGATCTCCCTGGAACTGGTCAGCGACGGCTCGCCGCTGACCCCGGACATCGGTACCAAACGGGTCGAGCGCACGGCGATCAACACCGTGGTACTCAACGTCAACACCGGCTGCAACCTGAGCTGCACCTATTGCTACAAGGAAGACCTCGACAAGCCGTCGGCCGGCAAGAAGATGGACGTCGACACCGCCATTGCCTCGGTGGAGATGCTGCTCAAGGAGTCCCCGGATGAAGAGCGTTTTACGGTCGTGTTTTTTGGTGGAGAGCCGCTGAGCAACCGCAAGCTGATCGAATACATGGTCGACTATTGTGAGAAGCGGTTTGCCGAGGCGGGCAAGTTCGTAGAGTTCGTCATGACCACCAACGCCACGCTGCTCACCGAGGAAACGGTGGACTACCTCAACGCCCACCGCTTCGGCTTGTCGGTGAGCATCGACGGGCCGAAAACCGTGCACGACCGCAACCGTATTACCGTGGGCGGGCAGGGCACCTATGACGTGGTACGGCGCAAGGCCCAGATGCTGCTGTCGCGCTACAACAGCCGCCCGGTGGGGGCACGGGTGACCCTGACCACCGGCGTCACCGACGTCGAAACCATCTGGGATCACCTGTTCAACGAATTGGGCTTTGCCGAAGTCGGCTTTGCCCCGGTGACCTCCGGCGACATCAGCAGCTTCAACCTCACCAGCGATGAACTGGTGCAAGTGTTCGCCAACATGAAAGCACTCGGTCGCCGTTACCTGGAGGCGGCGCTGGAGCACCGCAATATCGGGTTCTCCAACCTGCACCAGCTGATCACCGACATCCACGAAGGCCACAAGAAAGCCCTGCCATGCGGCGCCGGGCTGAAGATGCTGGCGGTGGACCACAAGGGCGAACTGAACCTGTGCCACCGCTTCACCGGCTCGTCATTGCCGACCTTCGGCAACGTCCACAGCGGGGTGAAGCAGGTCGAGTTGAACGACTTCCTGTCCCAGCGCCTGGACCGCAGCAACACCGGCTGCGAAGACTGCCAGATCCGCAACCTGTGTTCCGGCGGCTGCTACCACGAAAGCTACGCCCGCTATGGCGACCCGACCCACCCGACGTATCACTACTGCGAACTGATGCGTGACTGGGTCGACTTCGGCATCGAGGTCTACACCCGGATCATGGCCCATAACCCTGCGTTCATCAGCAGCTACATCACTCCGCGCAAGGCTCACTGATATGAAACATCTCAAGGCAATCAATAACAAAGCCCAGAAGCTCGAGCAGGCCGCGGCTGAAAACCGCATCGAAGAGGTGGTGGCGATGAGTTCAGTCGCCGGCTGCGCCTCGACCACCGACCCGGGTTGGGAGATCGACGCCTTTGGCGGTGTGTCGTCGCTGTGCCAGCCAATGGAGGCTGACCTCTATGGCTGTTCCGACCCGTGCTGGTGGCCGGCCCAGGTGCCGGACATGATGAGCACCTATCCGGACTGGAACAAGGACGCCCAGGCGTCCAACGACAACTGGCGCAACCTCGGCACCGTCTTTCCTAAAGACAATTAACCGGACAGAGAAGGATTCCAGCATGCTTCGCACCCAAGCCTGCGGCCTGGCCGCTTTCGCCGTCCTGAGCGCCTGTTCGCTCAGTGTCCTGGCCGATGAAAACCTGGCGCTCAACGCCGGTCACGAATACATGGTGACCACCAATTACCCGAACAACCTGCACCTGATCGACCTGAAAACCGACAGCCTGTACAAGACCTGCAAGCTGCCGGACGCGTTCGGCCCCGGGACCGTTCAGCTGTCGCCGGACCGCAAGACCGCCTACGTGCTGAACAATCACTACGCCGACGTCTACGGCATTGAACTGGACACCTGCAAGCAGGTATTCCACGCCAGCATCTCCCAGCAACCGGGGGAGAAGGCGCGCTCGATGTTCGCCTTTACCGTCAGCCACGACGGCAAGGAGCTGTACACCGTCGCCAATCCGACGCGGATGCTCAACGACCGTTATGAAGTGCAGGCGCCACGGCTGGATGTCTATGCCACCGACGCCGGCCTGAACGCCAAGCCTGTGCGCAGCTTCCCCGCACCGCGTCAGCTGACCATCATGCAGAGCGGTGATGATGGCACGCTGTACGTGGCCGGTGCGGACGTCTACAAGGTCGATGTGAAGACCGGCAAGTTCGACGTGCTGATCCCCAGTCGTCACTGGAAACGCCCTAACTACAGCGCGCCGGACGTGCTCTATGTGTGGAACCAGCAGACCTACCGCCATGACTTCTCGCTGCTCTACACCGCGGCGAAATTCCAGGACAAGAAACAGGATCCGGCCACGGCCGAGTACCTCTACGGGCTGTTCAGCATCGACCTGAAAACCGGCAAGACCGAGACCACCGATTTTGGTCCCCTGACGGAAATCTACTTCAGCGGCATGCGCTCGCCCAAGGACCCGAACCTGATGTTCGGCGTGCTCAACCGCCTGGCCAAGTACGACATCAAGCAGAAGAAGCTGATTCAGGCAGCGACCCTGGATCACTCCTACTACTGCATTTCCTTCAACAAGGACGGCAGCAAGATTTACCTGGCCGGGACTTTCAACGATGTGGCGATCTTTGATTCCGAGACCATGAAGCAGATCGGCACCATCAAGCTGCCGGGTGGCGACATGGCGATCACCACGGCGCAGGTGTTTGTCCGGTAACGGGACCGGCTAGCTCCCACAAGGAACAGGCTGGCCCGCGAAGAGGTGCTCACCGCCAGCCTGGTATCAAGCCCCGGGCACCGGGCAGCCGAGGTCGCCTTCCTGGCACTTGAGGTAGGTCTTGAGCACCGCCACCCGCGCCTTGGTCTGCTCGGCCAGGCAATTGCTGTGGATCAGCGGGTAGACACTGCCACCGGCCACCCCAGAGGCGGAGAACCCGCACTCGGCATCACGAAACGCAACCCAGGCGCGTTGTGCACCCACCAGCAGCTTTTTGCTTTCGGGGTTGTCCTTCAGGCGTTCATTGATCTGCTTGTAGAGGCTGTTGAGCTGCTTGTCGGCGCTCTGGTAGTCCTTGGCGGCGCACGCGTTCATCGTGCGCTGGTCGACGGCGTTGGCGCAGTCGTCAGCCTGGGCGCCGGAGGCCAGCAGCAGGGGGGCAAGGGTCAGTAAACACGGTAAGCGCATGGGAGGGCTCGCTTGAGGTCGGGACATTGAGTGGGGGTGATTGAAGAACACTCGTCAGGTCTGCGCAAGCTTCAGGCCGGCTGCCACTGCGCGCACTCAGGGATCCCTTGATACGCCAGCCATGGCACATCGTGAGCGGTCCAGATGTGCGCCTGTGGCGTCACGCCCGGATCATCATCCAGGGTGGCCACCCGCACAATCACATGGGGTTGGGCCGGGCGTTCGGCCATCAGCTGTGAGCCGCAGCGCGAGCAAAAGTGCCGCAGCTTGCCGGGGGATGACTCGAACGAAGTCAGCAGCTCCTGCCCCCTGACCCAGCGAAAATGCTCACGCATGACCCCGGCCGTCGAGGCGAACGCAGCCCCATGCGCCTTGCGGCAGGTGTGGCAATGGCAGTGACTGACGGGCATGTCGAGGCGGTCGAGTTCATAGGCGATGGCCTTGCACAGGCAACTGCCGTGGAGTGTGCTCATGGTGTCTTCCTTTACGCGGCTGACGAACGGTCGAAAGCCCACGTTAGCACCGATAACCGGGCGTTGCCCCACGCTGAACGATGATCGCCGGGGCGAGTCGTAAGTGTTGGATACATCGGCAGGATTGCCCGTTCGGTCGTCCGCGCCTAGTGTTCATCAAAGGAGGTGCCCTATGCACACATCAGATCGCATCGAAAGAAAGATCCTGCTCAGGGTTCCACGCTCGAAAGTCTGGCGGGCCCTGGCCAATGCCGAGTCCTTTGGCCAGTGGTTTGGCGTCGCACTGGGCGGCAAGCGTTTCGTGGCGGGCGAGCGTACCCAAGGGCAAATCACTTACCCGGGCTATGAGCATCTGGTCTGGGACGTGGAGGTGATGAGGGTCGAGCCGGAGCGGGTGCTTGCGTTTCGCTGGCATCCTTATGCCGTGGAGCCTGCGGTGGATTATTCCTCGGAACCCACCACCCTGGTGTTGTTCGAACTCGAAGACATGGACGGCGGCACGTTGCTGCGGGTCATTGAGTCAGGTTTCGACAACATCCCGGCAGAGCGTCGCCTCAAGGCGTTCCGCATGGATAGCCGTGGCTGGGATGAGCAAATGAACAACATCGAGACGTACCTTGCCACCCACTGATGCCCCCGCACGCGGCATTACCCGTTATCAATGGGGTCGCGTCTTCGCGACCCCGATACCCTCTTTCGGCGTGAACCCATCTTTTGCAATCGATCCGGTGTGTTTCCAGCGGCCAGCGGCGCTGGAGGACAGCTGGCGGCAAGTTTTTTCGCAATGTTTCTATAGCGAATGTCTTACACGCAATGCTAACTATGTCGTCTATTGCGCTTTGGATCCCAAGCGTATTCTTGCTCCATCAACTGAGCACAGGATGTACTCAGGGTCATGGATGATCGGCCATATGCAAGGAACGCAGCGACAGGATGTCGTCATGGTCTTGAAAACCCGCTTCGGCGGGTTTTTTTATGGGCGCGATAAAGCCGCTTCACACCTCGACCACCTCCCGCAGCATCTCCAGGGCCTGCTCGAGTGGTGCCATGCCGATCGAACCCATCGCGACGCGCAATGCGTGGGGGACATGTTCGGTAGTGGCGAAGGGTTCGGCGCTGGTCACCATCACGCCGCTCATCTGCAAATCCAGGCAACGGGACGAAGAATTCAAGCGCTTGAGCGCGCTGATTGACGAAGTTGCCATCAGCCTTCCGGGGTTTGTCGGCACCCAGTCCTGGTGTTCGGCCGATGGCGAACTGGTCAACGCCAGTGACTACTGGCAGGACGAAGCCTCGATCCGCGCCTTCGCCACTCACCCGCGCCACCTGGAGGCCAAGCGTCAATACCGCAAGTGGTACGCGGGCTATCAGGTGGTGATCTCCAGGGTGGAGCGGGCCTATGGCGATGGCACAGTCAGCTCATTCGTGGCCAATGACCGACACGCCAGTCACGCTTAGGCCAGGGCTTTGTCGAGCCTGGCCGCGGCGCGCTCGGTGATCTGCCGGCGTTGATGCAACGCATCGGCCACTCGCTGTTGGGCTTGTTCCAGTACACGCCCGGGCGCGGTGAGCGGGTCGCCCGAGCTGAAGGGGGGGGCTGGTGCGTATTCGAGTTGCAACTGCAGCAACTGCGCGACGTCGTCGCCATACAACTCGGCTGCCAGCGTCAGGGCAAAGTCGATGCCGGCCGTGATCCCGCCACCGGTCAGCAGATTGCCGTCGCGAACCACCCGGTCCTTCACTGCAATCGCCCCTAGCAGGCCCAACAAGTCGTGATACGCCCAGTGAGTGGTCGCTCGCTTGCCCTTGAGCAACCCGGCGGCGCCGAGTACCAGGGCCCCGGTGCATACCGAGGTGATGTAGCGCACCTTGGCGGCCTTGGCCTGAATGAACGCCAGGGTCTGCGGGTCTTCCATCAACGGGCCGACGCCGCTGCCACCTGGGATGCAAATCACATCCAGGTCCGGGCAGTCATCGAAGGTGGTGGTCGGCTTGAGGATCAGACCAGTACTGGCCGTCACGGGGATCAGGTCTTTCCAGATCAGATGCACCTTCACGTCCGGCAGCGACGCCAGTACATCGTAGGGACCGGTCAGGTCCAGTTGCTGCACGTTAGGGAACAACAGAAAACCAATCTGCAACGTCATGACGCTCTCTCCTGGGTCTGCACACACTCACCCTGCGTGGGTGGACGGTTTGACTGTAAGCCCGTAGGATTTGGCGTATGCGCCAATAAGCCCTCGAATCACGCCAATCATGTCGAACTCGCCGAAAACCATTCATGTGCTGGCCTTCGCCAATGTGCAATTGCTGGATGTCACCGGGCCGTTGCAGGTGTTTGCCACGGCCAATGACATCGCCGCCCAGCAAGGGTTGCCGCCACCTTATGCGCCGACGGTGATTGCCGCCGGGGGCGGGGCGGTGCGGTCTTCGGCGGGGTTGGCCATGCTCGCCGAACCCTTGCCGGAGCAACCCTCTGACACCCTGATCATCGCCGGTGGCTGGGGGATATACGCGGCGACGCAAGACAGCGGCCTGGTGCATTGGGTGCGCCAGCAGGCGGCGGTGTCGCGGCGCGTGGCGTCGGTGTGCACGGGGGCGTTTTTGCTGGCCGCCAGCGGCTGGCTCGACGGCCGTCGGGTGGTCACGCACTGGACGCGTTGCGAGCAACTGGCGCAGCAGTATCCGCGCCTGCGGGTCGAGCCCAATCCGATTTTCATCAACGACGGCCCGGTCTGGACCTCGGCCGGGGTCACGGCCGGCATCGACCTCTCGCTGGCGCTGGTGGAAGCGGACCTGGGGCGGACCATGGCGCTGGACGTGGCGCGGCAACTGGTGGTGTTCCTCAAGCGCCCGGGCGGTCAATCGCAGTTCAGCGTCACCCTGGACCTGCAGCGGCAAGGTAGTCGGTTTGACGAACTGCACGCCTGGATCGCCGAACACCTCACCCTGGACCTCGGCCTACCGGCGCTGGCGCTGCAAGCCGGCATGAGCGAACGCAGTTTCATCCGCCACTACCGCGCCGACACCGGCCAGACCCCGGCGCGGGCCATCGAGCAGATCCGCGTCGAAACCGCCCGCCGCCTGCTGAGCGATACGGTCGTGCCGATCAAGCGGATCGCAACGCAATGTGGCTTTGGCAGCGAAGAAACCCTGCGCCGCAGTTTCTTGCGGGCAATGGGCGTGACACCGCAGGCGTATCGGGAGCGGTTTTCGCGCGAGAGCGTGGGGGAGGAGGCCTGAGTCAGACGGCCTCTGGCTCCTGGGTTTCCATTTCCGCCATCTCATTGATGTACTTCGAGCGGTCCGGGGTAAACGTCACGACCATCAGGGTTCTGGAGCAGGTCAATGGGTGTTCCTGGGTCAGGTCGACATCCAGGGACTCGCCGCGCAGGCCCTGCCATTGGGCGAGGTATTTGAGGGAACCGTACTTTTCGCGCTTTTTCAGGCTGCGACTGACGCCACCTTTCCAGCCCAATACCGGAAGTTCACCGGCCAGGCAGCGCTGGGCCAGCTCGGGAAACCTGGCGGCGCGTTCGCGGCCGATTTCCCAGCATTTGATCAGGCCTTTGTCTTCGGCTTCCCAGAGTTGGTCCCGGGTCAGGCCGGTGCGCGGTGGTGTGTCGATGCTGCGATGGATGTATTGGCTCATTCGGGGTCCTTGAATTCGGGTTTTTGTTGCACAGCTCCGCTGTACCCGTTGAAGGATCGATCTTATGAGGGCAGTGACTGGCATGCAACCGCATATTTCTGGAGTGTAATGACCATTGGTACCAATGGTGGCAGGTTGTGTTGTTCAGTATTTGTAACACTATGGAACCAAGAGTTAGTAAATGCTTAGTGACGGTTGATTTTGTTTTTTAGGTAGTTATGAGGTATCAGGTAGAAGGCTGCGTAGTTGAGGAAGGCAAAAATGTAAAGATTCAGCATAAGTATTGAAGACATGAATGAAAAAAACACAATGTGTTGTCCGAATATTCTGAATTTCAGGTTGTGAGTGGCGAAATTGGTGAACGAAAAATAGCTCTGATAGATGAAAAACCAGTCAAGAAAAGGAAGGCTGACCACAACAAATAGGTACTTTCTTAATGAGAGATTTTGGAGGTTGATGGTGGGTGGTGGTGGTGCTTTTTGTATAAATGTCAATATCAGTAGAGTAAAGAAAGGGACTGCTAGGTTGATGTAGTTGCTGATGACTTTTGCCGTAAATGGGAAAAGAGAGGACCAGGCACCTACCTTGTCAAAAAGATGAAGGTCGATGATGTCTTCAAGTGCGGCGTAAGATGAGCTATTTGCATAGGGTGGAATGAAGGTTGCAAATATGAAGATCGGTAAAATACTGGTGGTGACAAGTATGAAAATTAATTTCGTGTGCTTTGATGCTGGATTGAAGGCTTTCATTTGAGTTCCTTTTTTAACAAGTAAGGCTTAGCCAGCCATTGAAGGCGGACTAAGCTGTGTGTTTCGTTATAAGCTATCGATGATAGAAGCTCTTGTGTTTTACAGTTGAGGTGGGTTGTTATTGGAGAGAGTCATAAATAATGTTGTTGATTTCGTCAACTTTTCCAGGGCTAAAATAGGCGGATGCAGCCGCCATTGAAATGGCCCCTGCTATGACGGCTGCGGATGTAGCAAGCCACGGCGCCATTAGCAAACTAAGGAGGGTCGCCATTATCGCTCCTGCAACTGGCCCTACAACAGTACCTGCAGCCGCACCCACTGCAATACTTTCAAGTTCAAGTAGAAACGGGTTCCAGTTGCCGGTTTTGAATCCGGCTATCGCTTTATTGGTGACGTTGTAGCCTTGAATCGATAGGCCCACCACACCAAAGGCTTTTCCTAGCCGTTTCACATTGTCGGAAAATGTTTTTGCATCCAGTGCTCTCAATGCACTTTCAATCGCCGCTGTATCTTTCTGGGTTAGTTTTAGTTTTGGATTGATTATGATTTTCTCGAATGTTTCAAGTGCTTGGTGATAGCTTCTGATTTTTTTGCCTGTAATATTTTTTTGTAGGTCTTGAGTGACAGTTCCGAGTTTGGTGCCGTATCGGGTGAGTATCTCTTTGTTCACCTCGCTTGCAAAATTCAGTGCACTGTTTAAATCCAGGGCTTCGGCGGTAGGGTCGAGTTGTGCCTTCACTGTGTACAACGCAGGTAGTCGAGCTTGCAGGTTTTTTATTTCATCCAATAGCACGTCATCTCTGTAAGCTGCGTTGATGGCTGATAGTTCTTCCTCGAAAGAAATGTCAGGAGAAAGGTTGTTGTCACGGGAGCGCTCAAGGAAATCTTTGAGGTTGGAGTGTTTGAAGTCAGTATATGGGTACTTGCTCAGAATTTCCTGGTAAGGTTGGGCTTCGACTCGTCGTTTTTCTATCATTCTGTTGTAGAAGGAAATAACCCCGTCGACAAACTCCATTGGAGTCGAAACCGGCTGAGCGATGGCGGCAGCGGCGTCAATTTCAGATTTTAATCTCTGTTCAATTGTGGACTTGTCAATGTTGTGTTGGTTAGTAATTGAGTTGCGTCGTGCATCATATTTAATGGACCAGTTACGTATTGCTGCCCAGGTTTCTTCTTCCGGTGATAGCGGTATTTGTGCCTGCTGTGCGGCAATCTCTTGCGCACGGACAAGCAACCTCCCCAAAGCGTCAGACGTTTCGGACAGGTGTTTGGCTGACTCTGTGTTCAGCAGTGACGCATGGTAGTCCGCCCATCGCTGCCCCAGTTGGCGGGTTGCCTGTAGCTTTACGAGGTTGTTCAAAGCCTCAAGTTCTGGCTTGCTGAGCGGCGACGTGATATTCGGGTTGGCTCTAGCATAGCCTCCTGCAGAAGCTTGTTTGCTTGCAATCATCGCATCCAGTACGGTTTTATGATGAGAGAGTGCCGGGACTGGAGAGATCCCTTGAATAGATTCTGTTGCGGCAGAAACTTCCTGCTGGAGAAAGGTCGGAAGCAGTTGGATGTGGATGTCTTTTTCCTGGTTGATCGTCGATAGTCTGTTGTTTAAGGAAGTCTTCCATGTGGCCTCGTTGCCCGCTGAAACAGCCTCCGTCTCGTTTCGTTTAATGGCCAGACTATCCAGTTGCCTGCTTAAGATTTTCATGCTCAAAGAGAGGATCTTGAGTTCCTGCGCAGAACCGTAGGTTTTGTCTAGGAATGCGAAGGCGTTTATCAGCGCGGAGCTATCATGTTTAAAGTCTTTTAGCGCGTCCGTAAATTTTTTGTATGTCAGTTCTCTCATAAGAAAGAAGGGGTTGTGCCCATACAAGGCATAGGCCTCTGGAATGAGATTTACATAGTTGTTGTGTTTTGTGCTGATCATGTCGAGTGTTACAGCTTGGTCTATGCTTGCGGCATCGCTTGAAGATAGTGGCTGCGCCCGCTTGGCTGCTTGTCTCGCGGCTTGTAATTGCTCCTCAACGACGTTTGAAAGTCCGTTTAAGCGTGCCTTAGTCTCGGCTTCAATAATTTTCTGGCTGGAGGCGTACTCTTCAGACAGTACCTTGCTTGCGGGTTCATTTCTTGTGTCATGTTTAGTTGATGCACCGCCTTCACCACGACGGGGCCTGTCTGAAGGACCCCATTCGCCGTTACTGTTAATGTATCCACCACCATGATTGTTGCCAATGGGTTGTTCATTGTATGGTGTGATGACGACAGGTGTTTTAATGGTCCATGTTTCGTTCATTGTTAACCTTCCTTGGGTGTGATTGGCGTTTTGCTTAAGCGTTTTGAATGCGTTGCTTTGAAAAGTTGAATTTAGAGATTTATTTATTTTGGTGTAAGGGTTTCGGTTTAAGTTCACTGTTCTGTGTGAGGTGCTATGTGCGCGTTAAGTCATCGGTGTGCGTCAGATGATCCGAACGTTGATATTTTTGTAAACAGAAAAGGCTAGCCCCGAGTTCTTCCTACGTGCAACCTGAAAACGCAGTCGGATCAATCCTTGTGAGCGAGGTTTGTGTAGGAACTAAGAGTAGGGCGCGGGGGATGAACGTGAGTTTGGCCAATGAGGTTGAGAGTGGCACACAGAACCGTGAGAGGATCCCAAAACCATTTGGCGGGATTCTGCTGGAGGATTGATAAGTTAGTATGCGACTGCTGTGCTTGAGCACTGCCGTGGTCAATGAATGCTGGAGCCTTTGATTGGTAATCTCGACGTCATTATCTATTCGCAAACGGTACATGACAGATACTCTGGTTTTGAGCGAAGACATCCGTTATTTAAAACATTTACGATGTATTCGGTGATGTCATGTCTCTCTTCGGCATCGTTGGCGTAGTCGTGTTGCCCTATCTGCTCAATTTCAAGCTCAGGATGCAGTGCCCCCTCACTGAATGTTTCAACAGTTGCCCTTTCGGTTCGTGCCCTATTGCATGTCGGGACGTGCGAGCAACGTTCTGTCACTCACGCTCGCGTTTTGATTGCCGTGATGCCAATCGGCAGGTGGTGTTTGCTCTCGATGGTATGCACAAACGTGCGGTTTGAGGCTGAACGTTGGTCGTTGACGCCTATCAAACGGTGGATGTTACAACGACCTGTTTTCATGTCCTTGGCGCGCACAGACTTACGCAACGGACAGCTGTATAGCAGTCACCACTTGTCGCATACGACGCGTTGAGCTGAACTGTGCCCGGGCTCAATACTGAAGTCTCAGCAGGCTTGTCAGTCTCGTAGAACCGGAGCGACTTATGCTCAGTAGTCGACAGACTTGCGTCATGTACAAGTCTACTGTTGCAGTTGCTGCACCAAGCAGCAGGCCACTTCAGTTCGTGGGCGAAGAAGGCGGTAGCTTTTTCAAGATGTCGTTATCCAGTCTGAACCACCGATTCTTTTGCTTCAATTGTCGGAAACGTTGCCGTTCGGACGTTAACGGCTTACCGATCCGGCGAGTCCCAGCTGCTCCGATTCTTACAGCTGAACTCCGGGCCGAACCGTCGAATCAAAAAGACTGTGATCCCGGCAGGCCTGTGAAATCGCTCTTAGTCGGTTACCCATTTTCCTATTGGAACGATGAAATTTCGGCGCTGCTCACCACATGCTTGAAGTGATGCCGCCACAAATCGGTACCCAGTTTGCCGGAGCGATCCAAGGATGAGCCCAGGGTCAGGTCGCTGATCAGCGTCGGTTGCAGACCGGCATCGAACAGGGCGAAGCCCGCCGCCAGGACGCAGGTATCGGTCTGGATGCCGCACACCAGCACTCGCTCCGGGGCCAGGTCTTTCAGGTAGGCAATGGTTTCAGGCGTGGGGGCGTAGCCGTGCTTGATGAAGATTTTGTCGGCGGCGACCAGGCTGTCGTCGTCCGGGGCCGGCGTCCAGCCGAGCTGGCGGGCGAAGGGGGTCCGGCTTTCGTCGTGACGTTCGACGGTGGCCACCGACGGCAAGCTTCCTAACAGATTGTTGATACCGCTGATCAGCCAGGCCGGCGGGCTGAACGAGGGTTGCACATCAATGATCAACAGCACCTGGCGCATGGGATTGCCTTGACGAGTCGGCTGGCTTGGCGGGGTAGTTTGCCTTGGCGCGGGTCACTTGCCCACGGGCGCATGGTTGCGCAACCCCCGCAACAACACCTCCAGCCCCTGTAACGCTTCGTGCAATCGCTCTGCCGGGGCTTCGTCGCGTGCGATCCACAGCGCCGCCTGTACCAGGCTGCCATTGATCAGGCGCGCCAGGGCCTCGGGTGGGGCGGGGGTGATGAAGTGATGTTCCATCAAGTGTTCAAGCAAACGCCTCAGGGTTGCTACACAGTCGAGTTGCAGGCTCAACGTCAGGTCCCCCAGCACGGCGGGGGCGTCCAGCAACAGGATGCGCTGGATCTCATGTTCCTGGGCCATGTACAAATAGGCCGTGCAACGCTGGCAGAACCCGCTCCATGGGTCGCCGGCACTGGCCGAGATGGCGTCGAGGCGGGCGTCCATTTCACTGTCGATCTGCGCGACCACCGCCGCCAGCAAGCCCTTTTTGTCGCCGAAATGGTGATACAGGGCACCGCGCGTCAGGCCGACCTGGGCGGTGAAGTCGTCCATTGAGGTATTGCCATAGCCTTGGGTGCCGAAGGCATGGCGGGCACTGGTGATCAGTTTGGCGCGGGTTTGCTCGATCATTTTGGCGCGTGGTTGCTGGTCCATGGTGTCCCTCGAAACGATCTTGCGGTTTGACATACGCGGCGTATGTTTGCATGATTTCAGACATACGTGTCGTATGTGATTTTAATGCACGGAGGCTTTATGGCAAGTTGCACCCCCCAAGGAGAGGCAAGACCCCCGATGGCAAACCCCTATTCGGTGTTATTCAAGGCCCCGGGCAGCCGGGCCTTTGTGCTGGCCGGGATGCTCGCGCGCATGCCGATCTCCATGACTGGCATCGGCCTGATCACCATGCTCGCGCAGTTACAGGGCGGTTACACGCTGGCCGGCTCGGTGGCGGCGACCTTCGCCCTGGCCACGGCGTTTTGCGCGCCGCAGGTGTCACGGATGGTCGACCGCTTCGGTCAGGGCCGGGTGCTGCCCGTCGCGGCGTTGGTCGGCGGCGGTGCATTGTTATTACTGTTGCTGTGCACCCGTCTGCAGGCCCCCCAGTGGACGCTGTTTGTGTTCGCCGCGCTGGCCGGTTGCATGCCGAGCATGTCGGCGATGGTGCGGGCGCGATGGACCGAGATCTATCGTGGTCAACCCGAGTTGCAAACCGCCTATGCGCTGGAGTCGGTGCTCGATGAGGTGTGCTTTATCGTCGGCCCGCCGCTGTCGGTGGGCTTGTGCGTGGTGGTCTTTCCCGAGGCCGGGCCGTTGGCGGCGTTGCTGGCGCTGGCCATCGGCGTGACGGCGTTCGTGCTGCAACGCAGCACCGAGCCAGCCATTCACCCCCATGATCGGGAGCAGCCAGGCTCGGCCATTGCTTCGCTGGAAGTGCGCTTGCTGATCCTGCTGATGATCGCCCTGGGTACCATCGTGGGGGTGATCGACGTGGTCAGCGTGGCCTTCGCTCAGCAGCAGGGGCAGCCGGCGGCGGCGAGTATCGTGCTTTCGGTGTACGCCATCGGTTCGTGCCTGGCCGGCCTGGCGTTCGGGGCGTTGAAATTCGACGTACCGCTGCCGCGCCTGTTTCTGTATGGCGGGGTGGCGACCGCGGTGACCACGCTGCCGTTGCTGCTGGCGAGCAATATCTTCGGGCTGGCGCTGGCGATGTTTGTTTCCGGACTGTTTTTTGCTCCGACGCTGATTGTGGCCATGGCCTTGGTGGAGCGCATCGTACCGCCGGCCAAACTCACCGAAGGCCTGACCTGGCTGGTCACCGGCCTGAGTATTGGCGTGGCCATCGGCGCGGCGGGTTCCGGCTGGCTGGTGGATGCCTTTGGCGCCCGCAGCGGTTTCTGGCTGGCGATTGCGGCCGGTGTCGTGGTGCTGGGTGCGGCGGTGCAGAGCTTTCGCCGACTGGCCTGAGCGGTTGCGACTAATTTGCTCCGGGCATCATCCGTTCCCCTTACAGACAACCTGTATGTGAGGGAAATGCGGTGACCCAGCTGACATTGCTGTGCCTGCCTTATTCGGGCGCCAGCGCCATGTTCTACAGCCGCTGGCGGCGTACGCTGCCGGACTGGGTGCAGGTCAGGCCGGTGGAGCTGCCGGGACGCGGCGCGCGGTTCGACGAGCCGTTGCAGACCGACATGCGTGCGCTGGCACTGCAATTGGCCCGCGAACAACGCGCGACCCTGAAGGCGCCTTATGCCTTGTTCGGTCATAGCCTGGGTGCCTTGCTGGCCTGTGAAATGGCCCATGCCTTGCGCACCCTGGGCACGCCGGAACCGGTGGCGCTGTTTGCCTCCGGGACGGCCGCACCGACCTTGCGCTCGGACTATGACCGTGGCTTCGCCGAGCCCAGGACCGACGCCCAATTGATCGAGCAGCTACGCAGCCTGCAAGGCACCAGCGAAGAGGTGCTGGGCAACGAAGAGCTGATGAGCCTGACCCTGCCCATCCTGCGCGCCGACTTTCTGTTGTGCGGGCGTTTTGCTCCTGTCGAACGCCCGCTGCTCAAGTGCCCGGTCCACGTGTTCGGTGGCAAGAACGACCGCGCTACCCCCGAACAATTGATCGGCTGGAGCAAGGAAACCCTGGGTAGCTTCTCGCTGGACATGCTCGCAGGCGGGCACTTCTTCATTCATGAGCAAGAAGCCAGGGTGCTGCGCGCGGTAAAGAATCACCTGGAAATCCATCATCGGCGCCATGCCAGGGTAGCGGTGGGTTAGCCCTTTGCCTGTGGGAGCCGGCTTGCTGGCGAAGGTTGCACCGCGGAGTGCCTGATGCACCGCGTTCGCTGGTAAGCCAGCTCCCACAGAGGCTCGCCGGGTCTTTGATTTCTCGCTTTTTCGCCCTTCTTTGATAGTTGTTCTCATTCGTTAATTTTTCCTTTCTGCATTCGTTTTATAGGGATCACGTGCCTTTGTGCTTCCTGCTTACTGATCCGGATGCTGAGAAATGAATGCTGAAGACTCCTTGAAACTTGCTCGCCGGTTTATCGGGTTGCCTCTGGAAAAGCGCCAGATGTTCCTGGCTGCGCTTCACAAGGAAGGCGTGGAGTTCTCCCGGTTGCCGATTCCGGCAGGCGTCGAGGCCGAGGACCGCCAGGCGTTGTCTTACGCCCAGCAGCGCATGTGGTTTCTCTGGCACCTGGATCCCCACAGCGGCGCCTACAACCTGCCGGCAGCGGTGCGCCTCACCGGGCGCTTGAATGAGCAGGCCCTGGAGCAAGCCTTCGCCAGCCTGGTGGCCCGTCACGAAACCCTGCGCACCGTGTTCCAGCAACAACCCGACGACAGCCTGCTGCAAGTCCCGTTGTACCAGCCGCTGGACATCGAGCGTGTCGACCTGTGCGCCTTGCCCGCGCACGAGCGTGAATCGCAGGTCAGATTCGACGCCCAGCAGCAATCGTTGTTGCCGTTCGATCTGGCCAACGGCCCGCTGTTGCGCGTGCGCCTGCTGAAGCTGGCCGAGCAGGAGCACGTGCTGCTGTTGACCCTGCATCACATCGTTTCCGATGGCTGGTCGATGAATGTGCTGATCGACGAGTTCTGCCGTTTCTATGACGCCCACGATCAGGGGCAACCGGCTGAACTGGCGCCGTTGCCGGTGCAGTACAGCGACTACGCCTTGTGGCAACGGCGCTGGCTGGAGGCGGGCGAGCAGCAGCGCCAGCTCGATTACTGGCTGGCGCAGTTGGGGGACGAACACCCGGTGCTGGAACTGCCCACCGATCACCCGCGTCCGGTGCTGCCGAGCAACCTCGGTCGGCGCGTCGAGCAGGTGATCGACACCGCACTGGCCGATGCCCTGCGCGGTGTGGCCCGACAGCATGGGGTCACCCTGTTCATGCTGTTGCTGGGCACCTTCAACATCCTCCTGCATCGCTACACCGGCCAGACCGACCTGCGCATCGGCGTGCCGATCGCCAACCGCAATCGTGGTGAAGTCGAAGGGCTGATCGGCTTCTTCGTCAACACTCAGGTCCTGCGTGTGCAACTGGATGGGCAGACCTGTCTCGGCGATCTGCTGGCCAGCCTCAAGGAAACTGCCCTCGGTGCCCAGGCCCACCAGGACCTGCCGTTCGAGCGCCTGGTCGAGGCGCTGAAACTCGAGCGCAGCCTGAGCGTCAACCCGCTGTTCCAGGTGATGTACAACCACCAGCCGGAAGTCGCCGACGTCACCATGTTGAAGGTCGGTTCCGGCCTGGCGCTGGGGGTGATCGAGTGGGAAAGCCGCAGCACCCAGTTCGACCTGAGCCTGGACACCTATGAAAAGGCCGGGCAGTTGCACGCGGCGTTCACTTACGCCAGCGACCTGTTCGAACCGGCCACCATCGAGCGCCTGGCACAGCACTGGACTCACTTGCTGCGCCGAATCGTCGACGACCCCCGGCAGCGGGTGGGCGATATCGCGTTGCTGAGTGTCGAGGAGTATCGATTGCTGGTCGAAGGCTGGGGGCGCCACGATGCGACTTACCCCAGCCAGCGATGCGTGCATGAGCTGTTCGAAGACCAGGCGCAGCAGACACCCGACGCCGTGGCGTTGATCTGTGAGGGGCAGCAGCTGACTTACGGCCAGCTCAATGCACGGGCCAACCGCTTGGCGCGGACCCTGGTGGCGCGAGGCGTCGGCCCGGAACACCCGGTGGGCGTTGCGCTGGAACGCGGCCTGGAACTGGTGGTCGGTCTGCTGGCGGTGCTCAAGGCGGGTGGCGCCTACGTGCCGCTGGACCCTCACTATCCTCGTGATCGCCTGCAATGCATGATCGAAGACAGCGCCTGTCATCTGGTGTTGAGTCAGCACGCTCTGCTTGAGCGCCTGCCGATTCCGGCGGGAGTGAACGGCCTGTGCCTGGACCACGATGAGGCCTGGGGCAACACCGACTCGCGCAATCTGAATGTCCCGCTGTCCGCCAGCAACCTGGCCTATGTCATGTTCACCTCCGGTTCCACCGGCCGGCCCAAGGGCGTGGCCATCAGTCATGGGGCCTTGAGCAAGCACGCGTTCGCCTCTGTGCACTATTACGGTCTGAGTGCCAGCGACTGCGCCCTGCAGTTCGCCACCTTCAACTTCGATGCCTTTGGCGAGCAATTGTTCGGGCCGCTGATCTGCGGCGCCTCGGTGGTGCTACGAGGGAACGAGGTCTGGGACAGCGAAACCCTGTACCGGCAGATCATCGAGCAGCGGATCACGGTCATGGACCTGACCACCGCCTACTGGAACATGGTGGCCAAGGAATTCGCCGCCGCCGGCCCCCGCGACTACGCCGCGCTGCGCCAGGTGCACAGCGGTGGCGAGGCGATGCCGCCCGAAGGCGTGCTGGCCTGGCGTCAGGCCGGGCTGGCGCACGTGAAACTGCTCAACACCTACGGCCCCACCGAGGCCACCGTCACGGCCACCAGCTTCGATTGCAGGGAGTACCTGTCCGGCGCACAGCCGTTGCCGCTGACCCTGCCCATCGGCCGGGCGCTGCCGGGACGACATACGTATGTGCTGGACGACAACGGCCTGCCCGCCCCGGTCGGCGTGGTGGGCGAGTTGATGATCGGCGGCGAGTTGCTGGCCCGGGGCTATTTTCAACGACCACAGCTGACGGCCGAACGCTTTATCCCCGATCCGTTTTCCACGACGGGCGCGCGCCTGTATCGCACCGGCGACCTGGCGCGTTTCAACGCCCACGGGGTGATCGAGTACGTCGGCCGTGTCGACCACCAGGTAAAAATTCGCGGTTTCCGAATCGAGCTGGGCGAAGTCGAGGCGCGCCTGCTGGAGCAGGCCCGGGTGCGCGAAGCGATCGTGCTGGCGGTACAGGGCGCCAGCAGCTTGCAACTGGTGGCGTACCTGGTGCCCACGGACAAGGCGTTGGTTGATGCATCGGCCGAGGTCCAGGGCGAGTTGCGCGAAGCGATCAAGGCCGGGCTCAAGGATTGCCTGCCGGACTACATGGTGCCGGCGCACCTGGTGTTCCTCGACCATTTGCCCCTGAGCCCCAACGGCAAACTGGACCGCAAGGCCCTTCCTGCGCTGGAGGCCAGTCAGGCACAACAGGCCTTCATGGCCCCCCGCAGTGTGCTGGAACAGACTCTGGCGGCGATCTGGCAGGACGTGCTCAAGCAGGAGCCGGTCGGCCTGACCGACAATTTCTTCGAGCTGGGCGGTGACTCGATCATCTCCATTCAAGTGGTCAGCCGTGCGCGGCAGGCCGGGATCCATTTCAGTGCCCGCGACCTGTTCCAGCACCAGACGGTCCAGGGGCTGGCGGTGGTGGCGCGCTCGGGCGATGGGGTTGTGGCCATCGATCAGGGCCCGGTGACCGGTGCGCTGCCGTTGTTGCCGATCCAGCAATTGTTCTTCGAGGACGCCATCCCCGAGCGCCACCACTGGAACCAGGCGGTGCTGTTGCGTCCCCGTGAGCCGTTGCAGGCACCGCACTTGACCCAGGCCTTGCAGGCCTTGGTCAGCCATCACGATGGTTTGCGCACCCGTTTCCAGGAGACCGCGCAAGGCTGGCAGGCGGCCGTGCCGGCTGGTGTACTCGATGCCACCGAGCTGTTGTGGACCTGTGAAGGCGTGGCCGTCGATGAGCTGCAAGCGCTGTACACCGAGGCCCAGCGCAGCCTCGACCTGAAACGCGGCCCCCTGTTGCGCGCGGTACTGGTGACCTTGGTCGATGGCAGCCAGCGCCTGTTGCTGGCGGTGCATCACCTGGTGGTGGACGGCGTGTCCTGGCGGATTCTGCTGGAAGATCTGCAAGCGGCGTATCAGCGGGCGCAACAAGGCATCGCGGTCCAACTGCCGGCGAAAACCCACGCCTACAAGGTCTGGGCCGAGCGCTTGCAGGCCCATGCTGCGACGCAAGCCGTGCAGGACGAACTGCCTTACTGGGCCGCGCAACTGAGCGCTATGGCTGACCTGCCTTGTGATCAGCCGCAGGGCAGCCTGCAAAGCCGTCATGCCTGGGTCGCCCACAGTCGCCTCGATAAAACCTTCACCCGGCAGCTGTTGCAGCAGGCCCCTGCCGCGTACCGCACCCAAGTCAACGACCTGCTGCTGACCGCGCTGGCCCGGGTCATCGGCCGCTGGACCGGCCATGCCGACACGCTGATTCAGCTCGAAGGCCACGGCCGCGAGGAGCTGTTCGACGACATCGATTTGACCCGCACGGTGGGCTGGTTCACCAGCCTGTATCCACTGCGCCTGACGCCCGCCGACTCGCTGTCGGACAGCCTCAAGCAGGTCAAGGAGCAACTGCGCGGCGTGCCGCACAAAGGCATTGGCTTTGGTCTGTTGCGCACGCACGAGCACCTGAAAGGGCTGGCCGTGCCGCGCATCACCTTCAACTACCTGGGGCAGTTCGACGGCAGCTTCGACGCCGGTGAGGGCGCACTGTTCAGGCCTGCCGGTGAGCGTGCCGGTGCCGAGCAAAGCCTCGAGGCCCCGCTGGACAACTGGCTGAGCATCGAGGGGCAGGTGTATGACGGTGAACTGGACCTGCGCTGGACCTTCAGCACGCAGATGTTCAATGACACCACCATCACGCGCCTGGCCGATGACTACGCTGGCGAACTGCAAGCGCTGATCAGCCATTGCTGCCTGCCGCAGACCATGGGCGTCACGCCGTCGGACTTCCCGCTGGCGCTGCTTGATCAGGTGCAACTGGATGCGATCCAGGTCCCGGCGGCCGAGATCGAAGATATCTACCCGCTGTCGCCGATGCAGCAGGGCATGCTGTTCCATACCCTGTACGAACAGGTCAGTGGGACCTACATCAACCAGTTGTGCGTGGATGTCGACGGTCTCGACACCGAGGTTTTTTGCGCCGCCTGGCAAGCCACCATGGATGCCCATGAAATCCTGCGCAGCGGTTTCCTCTGGCAGGACGGTGGGCAGCAACCGCTGCAAATCATTCATCGCCGGCTGGCGTTGCCGTATGTGCTGCTCGACTGGCGTGAACACCCGGACAGCGCCCGGGCACTGAAGGACTTCGCCGCCGCCGACCTGGCCCGGGGCTTCGACCTGGCGCAGGCGGGGTTGCTGCGCCTGACCCTGATCCGCACCGCTGAACTGCGTCATCACCTGATCTTCAGCAACCACCACATACTCATGGATGGCTGGAGCAGTGCGCAGATGCTCGGAGAGGTCCTCCAGCGCTACAGCGGCCTGTCGCCGGCTCGACCCCAGGGGCATTATCGCGATTACATCCAGTGGCTGCACCGTCAGGATCCGGTCGTCAGCGAAGCCTTTTGGCGCAAACAACTGGCCGATCTGCAAGAGCCGACCCTGCTGGCGGCGACCGTTCGCGAGGCGGTCAACGAGACCGGGCATGGGCTGCACCATGACCAACTGGATGCGGCCCGCACCCAACGCGTGAACCGCTTTGCCCGGCAGCACAAGGTGACGCTCAACACCGTGGTCCAGGCGGCCTGGCTGCTGCTGTTGCAGCGTTACACCGCCAGCCCATGTGTGGCATTCGGGACCACGGTGGCCGGGCGGCCGGCCGAGTTGCCGGGGATCGAACAGCAGGTCGGTCTGTTCATCAACACCTTGCCGGTGATCGCCGGCTCCCACCCCGAGCAGACGGTGGCGGCCTGGCTGGCCGAGGTACAGGCGCAGAACCTCAGCCTGCGCGAGTTCGAGCACACGCCGCTGGCGAACATCCAGCGCTGGGCCGGGCAGGGCGGCGAGTCGCTGTTCGACACCTTGCTGGTGTTTGAAAACTTCCCGATTGCCCAAGCCTTGCAACAGGGCACGGCCCAAGGCGTGGTGTTCGGGGAGGTGGCCAACCAGGACCGGACCCATTACCCGCTGACCCTTGGCGTGACCCTGGGGGAAACCCTGGCGCTGCACCTGAGTTTCGACCGGGCGCATTTCAGCGCGGCCGCCATCGAACGCATCAGCGCTCATCTGTTGCACCTGATCGAGCGCTTTGCCGACTCGGCCGAACAACGCCTGGGGGAAATCGCCCTGGTCAATGCCCAGGAGCAGGCCCTGCAACGGGCGGGCAACCTGCCGCAGCCGTATCCGGTCGATATCGCCGTGCACCAGCGTTTTGCCCAATGGGCCAGCGAACAGCCGGAGCGTACCGCGGTGATTTTCGCCGGCCAGCGTTTCAGTTTCGGTGAGCTGGATCAGCGCGCCAACCAACTGGCCCATGCGCTGGTCGCCCGGGGTGTTGGCCCGGAAGTGCGGGTGGGTGTTGCCTTGCCCCGCAGCGAGGGGCTGATTGTCGCCTTGCTGGCGGTGCTCAAGGCCGGCGGTGCCTATGTGCCGCTGGACACCGGTTACCCGCGTGAGCGCCTGGCGTACCTGATCCGGGATGCAGGCCTGGCGCTGTTGCTCAGCGATTCGAGTGTATCGGCGCAGCTGCCGATCGAAGGTGCATTGACTGTGCTGGAACTGGACCGTCTGGACCTCAAGGCCCACGCCCTGGCGGCACCTCAGGTGGCGCTGCACCCGCACAACCTGGCGTATGTGATTTATACCTCCGGTTCCACCGGCCACCCCAAGGGTGTGAGTGTGGCCCATGGTCCGCTGGCGATGCATTGCCTGGCCATCGGCGAGCGCTACGAGATGCAGGCCAGCGACTGCGAATTCCACTTCATGTCGTTCGCTTTCGACGGTGCCCATGAGCGCTGGCTGACCAGCCTGACCCACGGTGCGTCGCTGCTGATCCGCGATGACAGCCTGTGGACCCCGGAGCAGACCTACAACGCCATGCACGAGTATGGCGTCACGGTGGCGGCGTTCCCGCCGGTCTACCTGCAACAACTGGCCGAACACGCCGAACGGGTCGGCAACCCGCCGCGGGTGCGCATCTACTGCTTTGGTGGCGATGCGGTGCCCACCGCCAGTTTCGAGCGGGTCAAGCGAGCGCTGAACCCGCAGTACATCATCAACGGCTACGGCCCGACCGAAACCGTGGTCACGCCACTGATCTGGAAGGCCGGTCGTGACCAGGCGTGCGGTGCCGCCTACGCACCGATTGGCCGCCGGATCGGTGACCGCAGCGCCTACGCGCTGGACGCCGACCTCAACCTGCTGCCCCAAGGCATGGCCGGTGAGCTGTACCTGGGGGGCAGTGGCCTGGCCCGGGGTTACCTGAACCGTCCTGGCCTGAGTGCCGAGCGTTTTGTCGCCGACCCGTTCAGCACCACCGGCGGCCTGCTGTACCGCACTGGCGACCGGGTTCGCCAGCGTGTCGACGGTACCTTCGACTACCTGGAACGCATCGACAACCAGGTGAAGATTCGCGGTTTCCGGATTGAACTGGGCGAAGTCGAAGCCTGCCTGCAAACCCTCGAAGGGGTGCGCGAGGCAGTGGTGGTCGCTCAGGAAAGTGGCAGTGGCAAGCGCCTGGTGGCCTACGTGGTGGCAGATGATGTGAGCGTGCAACGGGTCGGCTTTGCCGAAGCCCTGCGCGGACAGCTCAAGGCCAGCTTGCCGGCGCACATGGTCCCGGCCTACCTGCTGTTGCTCGATAGCCTGCCGCTGACGCCCAACGGCAAGCTCGACCGCAAGAGCCTGCCGCAACCCGATCTCAGTCAGTTGCAGCAAGCCTATGTGGCACCGCGCAGCGAACTGGAACAGCAACTGGCGGCGATCTGGCAGGACGTGCTGAAGCTGGACCGGGTCGGTCTGGCCGACAACTTCTTTGAATTGGGGGGTGACTCGATCATCTCGATTCAAGTGGTCAGCCGCGCCCGTCAGGCCGGCCTGCGGTTCACCCCCAAAGACCTGTTCCAGCACCAGACCCTCCAGGCGCTGGCCGGCGTGGTACGTACCGGGGAACCGTTGCAGGCCATCGACCAGTCCCCGGTGACGGGCGAAACCGCGCTGCTGCCGGTGCACCAGGTGTTCTTCGCCCAGGCGATTCCTGACCGTCACCACTGGAACCAGTCGGTGATGCTCAAACCTACGCAAACCCTGGCGCCCGAAGTCCTGGAGCAGGCCTTGCAGGCCTTGATCGTGCATCACGACAGCTTGCGCCTGGGGTTTGCCCGACCGTCCGGGGACTGGTCGGCGCACTACCGCGATATCGATGTCCTGCAGGCACTGTGGCTACGTGAGCCGGTGCTGTGGCAAGCCGATGTCGCGGATCTGGCCGCCCTCGATGCCTTGGGCAACCAGGCCCAGCGTAGCCTTGAACTGCAAGGCGGCACGCTGATGCGCGCCGTGCTGGCGACCCTGGCGGACGGCACGCAGCGCTTGCTGTTGATCGTTCACCACCTGGTGGTGGACGGCGTGTCCTGGCGGATTATCTTCGAAGACCTGCAAACCGCTTACCGGCAACGCCTGGCTGGTGAAGCCGCGCACTTGCCAGCCAAGACCAGCGCCGTCAAAGCCTGGGCCGAGCAGTTGCAACAGTACGCCACCAGTGCGTCGTTGCAGGCGGAACTGGCTTACTGGCAGCAGCAATTGCAGGGCGCGCCAGTGGCATTGCCCTGCGACAACCCGAACGGTGGCCAACAGCACCAGCAGGCGCTGTGCATCCGCAGCCAGCTGGATAAACACCTGACCCGCCAGTTGCTGCAAGAAGCCCCGGCGGCCTATCGCACCCAGGTCAACGACCTGTTGCTCACCGCCCTGGCGCGGGTGATGGTGCGCTGGACTGGCGACGACAGTGTGCTGGTGCAGCTCGAAGGCCATGGCCGCGAGGACCTGTTCGAACACATCGACCTGACCCGCACCGTGGGCTGGTTCACCAGCCTGTTCCCGGCACGCTTGTCGCCGATGGCGGAGCTGGGCGCGTCCCTCAAGCAGATCAAGGAGCAACTGCGGGCCATTCCGAACAAGGGCATTGGCTTTGGTGCGCTGGCGCACCTGGGGGATGCGCCAGCGCGCAATGCATTGGCCGGGTTGCCGGTGCCGCGCCTGACCTTCAACTACCTGGGTCAGTTCGACGGCAGCTTTGCCGAGGCCGACGGAGCGTTGTTCGTGCCGACCACCGAGGCCGGTGGCGAGGAGCTGAACCTGCAAGGGCCGATGGGTAACCCGCTGGCACTGGACAGCAAGGTGTTCGGCGGCGAGCTGAGCCTGAGCTGGACCTTCAGTGGCGAGATGTTCGCCCCGGCCACCATCCAGCGCCTGGCCGATGACTACCAGAACGAGCTGACCGTCCTGATTGGCCATTGCTGTGACCGCCAGTCTCACGGTGTCACGCCATCGGACTTCCCGCTGGCCCGACTGACCCAGCAGCAACTGGACAACTTGCCGCTGCCGGCCCAGGCCATCGACGATCTGTACCCGCTGTCACCGATGCAGCAGGGCATGCTGTTCCACTCGTTGCTGGAACAGGGCAATGGCGATTACATCAACCAGATGCGCCTGGACGTCGACGGTCTCGATCCGCAGGCTTTCCGTCAGGCCTGGCAGGCGGTGGTCGATGCCCATGACATCCTGCGCAGCGGTTTCTTCTGGCAGGGCGATCTCGAACACCCGGTACAGGTGGTGTATCGCCAGGTCGAGGTGCCGTTCACGGTGCTCGACTGGCGCGGACGTGATGCGCTGGACGCGGCCTTGCAGACCCTGGCCGACGAAGAACGTGCCCAGGGCCTGGACCTGAACCAGGCGCCCCTGTTGCGCCTGGTGCTGGTGCGTACCGCCGAGCATCGCCACCACCTGATCTACACCAACCACCACATCCTGATGGATGGCTGGAGCAATGCCCAGTTGCTGGGCGAAGTGTTGCAGCGCTATCGCGGTGAAACGGTGGCGCGCCAACCCGGGCGCTATCGCGACTACATCGCCTGGTTGCAACAGCAGGACGTCGCCGTCAGCCAAGCGTTCTGGACCCCGGCCCTGCAGCAACTGGAAGAGCCGACGCGCCTGGCCGATGCATTGCCGCTGCCGGCGCCGGCAGAGGTCGGCGGCTACGGCGATCACTATCAAATGCTCGACGTCACCCAGACCCATCGTCTGAGCGAGTTTGCCCGCCAGGCCAAGGTCACCGTCAACACCCTGGTGCAAGCGGCGTGGTTGCTGCTGTTGCAGCGCTACACCGGCAAACGCACCGTGGCCTTCGGTGCGACCGTGGCCGGGCGTCCGGCAGACGTGCCGGACAGCGAGCAACAGATCGGGCTGTTCATCAACACCTTGCCGGTGATCGCCAGCCCGGATCCGCAGCAAACGCTGAGCAGTTGGCTGCAAACCGTGCAGACCCAGAACCTGGCTCTGCGCGAGTTCGAGCACACGGTGCTGTCCGATCTGCAACGCTGGGCCGGGCAGGGCGGCGAAGCCCTGTTCGACAGCATTCTGGTGTTCGAGAACTACCCGGTTTCCGCAGCTCTGGAGCAAGGCGCACCCCAAGGGCTGCACTTCGGCCCAGTGACTACCCATGAGCAGACCAACTACCCGTTGACCTTGCTGGTCAGCCTGGATGCCCAACTCTCGGTGCACTTGAGCTACCAACGAGCGTGCTTCGCGGCGGGCAGCGTGGCGCAACTGGGGCGCCACCTGGCGCAGCTGTTGACCGGGATGGCCGAGCACCCCGAGCGTCGCCTGAGTGACTGGCTGTTGTTGGACGCCGCCGAGCAGCGCACGGCCGTGCTGGAATGGAACCCGCCGCTTGAGGACGTCAAGCCGACAGGGTGCGTGCATCAGTTGATCGCCGGGCAAGCGTTGGCCACACCCGATGCACTGGCGGTGACCTTCGGTCTCAAACAACTGACGTACGCCGAACTCGAGGCTCGGGCCAACCAGGTCGCGCATAGGTTGATCGCCCTGGGGGTTGGCCCGGAAGTGCGGGTCGGCGTGGCGATGCAGCGCTCCGACAACCTGTTGGTGGCGTTGCTGGCGGTGCTCAAGGCCGGTGGCGCCTATGTGCCGCTGGACCCGGACTACCCGGCCGAGCGTGTGGCCTACATGCTCGAAGACAGTCGTGCGCGGGTGCTGCTGACCGAAGCCAGCATCGCCGCCAGCCTGCCGGTGCCGGCGGGTACCGAGGTGCTACTGATGGAGCACGCGTTGTCATGGCTGGGTGGCATGCCCGACACTGCGCCCGTGACCGCAGTGTCGCCGGACAACCTGGCCTACGTGATCTACACCTCCGGCTCCACCGGCCAACCCAAAGGTGTGGCGATCACCCATCGAAACGTGCTGGCGCTGATCGACTGGTCGCGCTCGGTTTACCGCCGTGACGACATCCAGGGCGTGCTGGCCTCCACCTCGGTGTGCTTCGACCTGTCGGTGTGGGAGCTGTTCGTGACCCTGGCCAATGGCGGCTCACTGATTATCGCGCGCAATGCCCTGGAATTGCCGCAGCTACCGGCGCGCGATCAGGTGCGCCTGATCAACACCGTGCCGTCGGCCATTGCGGCCTTGCAGCGCACCGGGCAGATCCCGCCGAGCGTGCGCATCATCAACCTGGCCGGCGAGCCGTTGAAACAGTCGTTGGTGGATGCCTTGTACGAGTCACTGACGCTGGAGCACGTCTTCGACCTGTACGGCCCATCGGAAGACACCACCTATTCCACCTGGACCCGGCGCGAGGCCTTGGCCCAGGCCAACATCGGCCGGGCGATCAAGCACTCCGCCGGCTATGTGCTGGACACCGACCTGCACCTGGTCCCGCAGGGGGTATCGGCCGAGTTGTACCTGGCCGGCGGCGGCATCACCCGGGGGTACCTGGCGCGTCCTGGCATGACTGCCGAGAAGTTCGTGCCCAACCCGTTCGCCAGCAATGGCGAGCGCATGTACCGCACCTGCGACCTGACCCGCCAGCGCCAGGACGGTGTACTCGAGTACCGCGGGCGCATGGACCATCAGGTGAAGGTCCGCGGCTACCGCATCGAACTGGGGGAAATCGAAGCACGCCTGCTGCATCAGCCGGCGGTGAGCGAAGTGGCGGTGCTGGCGCAGGACGTGCTGGGCAGTCAGCAACTGGTGGCCTATGTGGTCGCCCCGCAGTTGGACCTCAGTGCCAGCGATGAGCAACGCCCCCTGCGTGATGCGCTCAAGGCCGGGCTCAGGGAACACCTGCCCGATTACATGGTGCCGGCGTATCTGGTGTTCCTCGACCAGCTGCCACTGACCCCCAACGGCAAGCTCGACCGCAAGGCGCTGCCGGCAGTGGATGCCAGCCAGCTTCAGGCCGGTTACCTCGCCCCCCGCAGCGAGCTTGAACAGCAGGTGGCGAGCATCTGGCAACAGGTGCTCAAGCTTGAGCGCGTGGGCCTGAACGATCACTTCTTCGAACTGGGCGGCCACTCCTTGCTGGCCGTCAATGTGGTGTCGCGCCTGGCCCTTGAATTGGGCCTCACGCTGACCCCGAAACTGCTATTCCAGCACCCGACCCTGGGTGAATTCGTTGCCCGTCTGGACACCACCGACGGGCCCGTCAATGAACAGAAACTGAGCAAGCTAGAAGCCCTGCTTGACGAAATGGAGGAAGTCTAATGGACACGAGTGTTGCTTTGAGGATTGCCAAGCGCTTTATCACTCTGCCGCTGGACAAACGCAAACTGTACCTGGAGAAGATGCTCGAAGAGGGCGTCTCCCCGGCAAACCTGCCGATCCCCGAGGTGCAGTCCGGCTTCGACGCGATCCCGTTGTCCTATGCCCAGGAACGCCAGTGGTTCCTCTGGCTGATGGACCCCCACAGCAGCGCCTATCACATCCCCAGCGCCTTGCGCCTCAAAGGCACCTTGGACGTCGCCGCGCTGGAACGCAGTTTCAACGCGGTGGTTGCGCGCCATCAAAGCCTGCGCACCACCTTTGCCGAGCAGGGCGAACAACGGGTGCAGGTGATTCACGCGCAGATGCCGTTGAGCATTGCCCGGCAGGCAGTGCCTGCCGGTCTTGAGTCGTCACAGGTCGAGGCCCGCATCAAGGCGTTCGTCGACGGTGAAACCCATCGCCCGTTCGACCTCGCGTGCGGCCCGTTGCTGCGCGTGGCACTGTTGCAGGTCGACGAACACGACCACGTGCTGGCGCTGATCCAGCACCACATCATCTCCGATGGCTGGTCGATGCAAGTGATGGTTGGCGAACTGATCCAGCATTACGCCGCCGACACCACTGGCCAGCCTTTGGCCTTGCCCGAGCTGTCGGTGCAGTACGCCGACTATGCGATCTGGCAGCGCCACTGGCTGGAGGCTGGTGAGCGCGAGCGGCAACTGGCCTACTGGACCGCCACCCTGGGTGGCGAGGACAGCGTGCTGGAGTTGCCCATCGATCACCCGCGCCCGGCGGTGCAAAGCTATCGCGGTGCGCGCCTGGACCTGAACCTGCCGGCCGAACTCAGCGCCGGCCTCAAGCAACTGGCCCAGCGTGAAGGCAGCAGCCTGTTCATGCTGCTGCTGGCCTCGTTCCAGGCCTTGCTGCACCGCTACAGCGGTCAGTCGCAGATTCGCGTCGGGGTGCCGGTGGCCAACCGCAACCGGGTGGAAACCGAAGGCCTGATCGGCTTTTTCGTCAACACCCAGGTACTCAGCGCCGAGGTTCACGGGCAGCAGCGTTTTGACCAGTTGCTGGCCCAGGTCAAACAGTCGGCGCTGGCGGCCCAGGCGCACCAGGACCTGCCGTTCGAACAGTTGATCGAAGCCCTGCAACCAGAGCGCAGCCTGAGCCACAGCCCGCTGTTCCAGGTGATGTACAACCACCAGGCGGTCAACGACCAGGCCCAACGGCAAAGCCAGGTGCAACTGCCACAGCTGAATGTCGAGGACATTGTCTGGGAAGGGCGCACTGCCCAGTACGACCTGACCCTGGGCACTTACGAGTCGAGCGACGGCATCGCCGCCGAACTGACGTACGCCACCGACCTGTTCACCCCGGCCACCGTCGAGCGCCTGGCGCGGCACTGGCAGCATGTGCTGCGCGCTATCGTTGCCAACCCGACCCAGCGCATCGGCGAACTGCCGCTGCTCGATGCCACTGAACAGCGCCATCTGCAACAGGATTGGCAGCGCGTCACCGACCACGACGCGCCAGCGGCCGGTGTCCATCAGCGCATCGCTGCCCAGGCCCAGCTGATGCCAGATGCCATTGCGCTGATCGTCGGCGACGACACCTTGACCTACGAGCAACTGGAGTGCCGCGCCAACCCGCTGGCCCATAAGCTGATCGAGCAGGGCGTGGGGCCGGACGTGCTGGTGGGTATTGCCGTCGAGCGCAGCGTCGACATGATTGTCGGCCTGCTGGCGATCCTCAAGGCCGGCGGTGCCTACGTACCGCTGGACCCGGCGTACCCCGAGGATCGCCTGGCCTACATGATCGAAGACAGTGGCATCGAACTGCTGCTGACCCAGGCCCATGTGCAGGCGCAGCTGCCGATTCCGGCCACACTCGCCACGCTGGTGCTGGATCAACCGGGGGACTGGCTGCAAGGCTATCCGCAGTCCAGCCCAACGGTAGCAGTGGAGGAGCAGCACCTTGCGTATGTGATCTACACCTCCGGCTCCACCGGCAAACCCAAAGGGGTGATGGTGCGTCACGGCGCACTGTTCAACTTCGTCGCCAGCATGGTCGGCCAGCCCGGCATCATGGCCTGCGACCGCATGTTGTCGCTGACCACGTTCTCCTTCGACATTTTCGGCCTGGAGATCTATGGGCCGTTGCTGGCCGGCGCCAGTGTGGTGCTGACCGGCAAGGACGTGCACCAGGACCCGCAGGCAGTGCTGCAACTGATTCGGCGCTGGGCGGTGACGGTGTTGCAGGCCACGCCTTCGACCTGGCGCATGCTGCTCGACAGCGACGACGCGACGCTGCTGGCCGGGCGCACGTTCCTGTGTGGCGGCGAAGCATTGCCGCAGGAACTGGCGCAACGCATGCTGGCGCTGACGCCCAAGGTCTGGAACCTCTACGGCCCAACCGAAACTACCATCTGGTCGGCCCTGCATCCGCTGAGCGCAGACAGTCCTCGGCCGTTCCTCGGCAAACCGATCGACAACACCGCGCTGTACATTCTGGGCAGCGACCTGGCACTCAACCCGCCGGGTGCTCCCGGTGAACTACTGATCGGTGGCGATGGCCTGGCCCGTGGCTATTTCCAGCGCCCGGCACTGACCGCCGAACGCTTTGTGCCGGACCCGTTTTCCACCCGTGGCGAGCGGCTGTACCGCACCGGCGACCTGACCCGCTATCGCACCGAGGGCGTGATCGAGTACATCGGGCGCATTGACCATCAGGTGAAAATTCGCGGATTCCGTATCGAGCTTGGCGAAATCGAAGCCCGCCTGCTGGCGCTGGACAGCGTCCGGGAAACCGTGGTGGTGGCCCAGGACGGCCCGACCGGCCAGCAACTGGTGGGTTATGTGGTCGCGGCCAGCGAGCCGTCCAACCCCGAGGCCGAAGCCGAACTGCGCATGGCGCTCAAGGCCAGTCTCAAGGCACAGCTGCCGGAATACATGGTGCCGACGCACCTGATGTTCCTCGCCCAATTACCGCTGACCCCCAATGGCAAGGTCGACCGCAAGGCCCTGCCAAAACCCGACGCCAGCCAATCGCAGTCGAGCTACATCGCGCCGCAGACCGCCACCCAGCACCGGGTGGCGGAGATCTGGCAAGCGGTGTTGAAACTCGAGCAAGTGGGGCTTTCGGATAACTTCTTCGAACTCGGTGGTCACTCGCTGCTGGTGACCCAGGTGGTGTCGCGGGTGCGCCAGGTGCTGAATATCCAGGTGCCGCTGCGCACCCTGTTCGAGCACGGCACGCTGGAGGACTTTGTCGCCGCACTGGGTGTCGAACAGGGCAGTCGCGTGCCTGCGATTGCCGTGCTGCCCCGTGAGCAACCGCTGGCGTTGTCCTACGCCCAGGAACGTCAATGGTTCCTCTGGCAACTGGCACCCACCAGCACCGCCTACCATGTGCCGGCCGCCTTGCGCCTGCGCGGTGAGTTGGACCTGGCGGCGTTGCAGCGCAGTTTCGACGCGCTAATCGCCCGCCACGAATCCTTGCGTACCTGTTTTGTCACCGATCAACCACAGCCCCTGCAGGTGATCCAGGCCCAGGCTCCGTTGCACCTTGCCGTGCAGGAGGTCGAGCGCGATCTGGATGACGCCCGCCTGCAGGCGCTGGTGGCGCAAGAGACCTTGCACCTGTTCGACTTGCAGCAAGGCCCGCTGCTGCGGGTCAAGCTGTTGCACCTGGCGGCCGATGACCATGCGCTGATCATTACCTTGCACCACATCGTCTCCGACGGCTGGTCGATGGGCATCATGGTCGACGAACTGATCGCCCTGTATGCCGCCTACAGTCAGGGGCAGGCGCCGCGGTTGCCGGCGTTGCCGGTGCAATACGCCGACTACGCGGTGTGGCAACGGCAGTGGATGGAGGCCGGGGAGCGCGAGCGCCAATTGGCCTACTGGACGGCACAACTGGGGGGCGAGCAACCACTGCTGGAACTGCCGACCGACCGTCCGCGCCCATCCGAGCAGAGCTATCGCGGAGCTCGTCATGACATCGTCTTGAGCCCGGCACTGGTCGCCGGCCTCAAGCAGGTGGCGCAGCGCGAGCAGGTCACCCTGTTTACGCTGTTGCTGGCCTCGTTCCAGACCTTGTTGCATCGCTACAGCGGTCAGACGCAGATCCGCGTCGGCGTGCCGGTGGCCAATCGCAGCCGGGTGGAAACCGAAGGCCTGATCGGCTTCTTCGTCAACACCCAGGTGCTCAAGGCCGACGTCGACAGCCAGCAGACCTTTCGCAGCCTGTTGCAACAGGTCAAGCACAGCGTGCTCGGCGCCCAGGCCCATCAGGACTTGCCGTTCGAGCAATTGGTCGATGCCCTGCAACCGCAGCGCAGCCTCAGTCACAGCCCGTTGTTCCAGGTGCTGCACAACCACCAGAGCCAGGCGCGCGAAGCCCGTGGTGCGGCGCGGCTGCCGAACATCGAGATCCAGCCACTGAGTTGGGCCTCGCACACGGCTCAGTTCGACCTGACCCTGGACACCTTCGAATCCGCCGACAACCTCTGGGCTGAACTGACCTACGCCACCGACCTGTTCGACGCCGCGATCATGGCGCGGTTTGCCGGGCATTGGTTGAACCTGCTGCACGCGGTGGTTGCCGATGGCGGGCAGCGCATCGGCGAGTTGCCGTTGCACGATGACGTCGAACGGGCGGCCACCCTGTTGCAGTGGAACCCGGCGGTGGCGGATTTCCCGAGCCAGGCGTGCCTGCACCGGTTGATCGAAGCGCAAGCCTTGCGTGATGCCGATGCGATCGCCGTGAGCTATCTCGACCAGACCCTGAGCTACGGCGAGCTCAACCGCCGTGCCAACGCACTGGCCCACACGCTGATCGACAGCGGGGTAGGGCCGGATGTACGCGTGGGGCTGGCGGTTGAGCGCAGCCTGGAAATGCTGGTGGGCCTGCTGGCCATCCTCAAGGCCGGCGGGGCCTATGTGCCGCTGGACCCGACCTACCCCGAGGAACGCCTGGCCTACATGATCCAGGACAGCGGTATCGGCCTGGTGTTGAGCCAACGCCATGTGCTGGGGCGCCTGCCGGTGCCGGACAACGTGCGCAGCCTGATCCTCGATCAGGACGATGACGGGCTTGAGGGCTACAGCGACGCCAACCCGCAGGTGGCGATGAGTCCGGACAACCTGGCGTATGTGATCTACACCTCCGGCTCCACCGGCCAACCCAAGGGCACCTTGCTCGCCCACCACAACGTGGTGCGCCTGTTCGCGGCCACCGACCCCTGGTTCAGCTTCGGCCCGCAGGATACCTGGAGCCTGTTCCACTCCTACGCGTTCGACTTCTCGGTATGGGAAATCTTTGGTGCGCTGCTGCACGGCGGCAAGCTGGTGGTGGTGCCGTACGAGGTCAGTCGCTCGCCGGAAGATTTCCATGCCTTGCTGTGCCGCGAGCGCATCAGTGTGCTGAACCAGACGCCATCGGCTTTCAAGCAACTGATGCAGGTGGCCTGTGCGCCCGGGCACCGCGTCAGCCAGTTGTCGCTGCGCTACGTGGTGTTTGGCGGCGAAGCGCTGGAGGTCAAGAGCCTGCGCGACTGGTTCGAACGCTTTGGCGATACGGCCCCGCAGTTGATCAACATGTACGGCATTACCGAAACCACGGTGCACGTGACCTACCGACCGTTGTCCATGGCCGACCTGCAGCGCGAGGTCGGCAGCCCGATTGGCGAGCCGATCCCGGACCTGTCCTGGTACCTGCTCGACGGTGACCTGAACCCGGTCGGCAAAGGCTGCATCGGTGAGCTGTATGTGGGGCGCGCCGGTCTGGCGCGGGGTTACCTGAATCGTGCCGACCTGACCTGCCTGCGCTTCATCCCCGATCCGTTTGCCGCTGACGGTGGGCGTTTGTACCGTACCGGTGACCTGGCGCGTTATCGTGCTGACGGGGTCATCGAGTACGTCGGGCGCATCGACCATCAGGTGAAGATCCGGGGCTTTCGTATCGAGCTGGGTGAAATCCAGGCGCAGTTGCTGGAGCAGGACGCCGTGCGCCAGGCCGCGGTGCTGGCGCAGCCAGGTCTCAGCGGCCAGCAACTGGTGGCGTACCTGGTGCCGGCCGATGCGGCGGTGCTCGATGGCAGCGCCGAACAGCAGGCGCACTGGCGTGACCGCGTGCGTGCCTCCCTCAAGGACAACCTGCCGGAGCACATGATCCCGGCGCACCTGATGCTGTTGGCGCAGTTGCCGTTGACCGCCAACGGCAAGCTCGACCGCAACGCACTGCCGTTCCCCGACGCCAGCCAGTCGCAGCAGGCCTATCAGGCGCCGCAAAGCGTGCTGGAGCAGCAACTCGCGGCGATCTGGCAGGACGTGCTGAAGCTGCCGCAAGTGGGCCTGCACGACAACTTCTTCGAACTCGGAGGTGACTCGATTATCTCGATCCAGGTGGTCAGCCGTGCCCGTCAGGCCGGTATTCGCCTGAGCCCCAAGGACCTGTTCCAGCACCAGACCGTACAGCGTCTGGCCCTGGTGGCCGGGGTGGGCGACAGCGGCGTGGTCATCGACCAGCGGGCCGTCAGCGGCGCTGCATTGCTGCTGCCGATCCAGCAGCAGTTCTTCGAGGATGCTATCCCCGAGCGTCACCACTGGAACCAGTCGCTGCTGCTCAAACCGGCAGCCACGCTGGACGCGGCAACCCTTGAACAGGTACTGCACGCGCTGGTGCTGCATCACGACGCCTTGCGCCTGAGTTTTCAGGCGCAGGAGGGCACCTGGGCGGCCACGCACCTGTCACCCGACGCCGTGCAGGACCATGACCTGCTCTGGCAGGCGCAGGTAGCGGACACCCACGCACTGGAAGCCCTGGGCAACCGGGCCCAGCGCAGTCTCGACCTGCAACACGGACCGCTGCTGCGGGCGGTGCTGGCCACCCTTGACGACGGCAGCCAGCGCTTGTTGCTGGTGATCCATCACCTGGCGGTGGACGGCGTATCGTGGCGGATTCTGCTGGAAGACCTGCAAAGCGCGTATCAACAGGTGAGTACCGGCCAGCCCCTGGCACTGCCGGCCAAAACCAGTGCATTCAAGGACTGGAGCGAACAGTTGCAGCGCTATTCCCGCAGTCCGGCGCTGCAAGCGGAACTGGCTTACTGGCAGAACTGCCTGAGCGATGTCAGCACCGATCTGCCGTGCGAGCGCCTCGATGGGGGGGAGCAGAACCATCTGGCGCTGACCGTGCAAACCCGTCTCGGCCAGGACCTGACCCGGCAACTGCTGCAAGAGGCGCCTGCGGCCTACCGAACCCAGGTCAACGACCTGTTGCTGACCGCGCTGGCCAGGGTGATCGGGCGCTGGACTGGCCAGGCTGCGACTCTGATCCAGCTCGAAGGCCATGGTCGTGAAGAACTGTTCGACCGCATCGACCTGACCCGCACCGTCGGTTGGTTTACCAGCCTGTTCCCGGTGCGCCTGACGCCAGCGGTCGGGCAGGGCGACTCGATCAAGCAGATCAAGGAGCAACTGCGCGCCATCCCCAACAAGGGCATGGGTTACGGTGCCTTGCGCCACCTGGGCGATGAGTCGGTACAGCAGCGCCTGCGTGTGCTGCCAACCCCCCGGATCACCTTCAACTACCTGGGCCAGTTCGATGGCAGCTTCGATGGCGACGACGCGGCCTTGTTTGCCCCGGCTCAGGAAAGCGGCGGCCTGGAACAAAGCGCCGACGCGCCGCTGGGCAACTGGCTGACCCTCAACGGCCAGGTGTATGGCGGCGAACTGAGTGTGGGCTGGACGTTCAGCCGTGAGCGTTTCAGTCGCGAAACCATCGAGCGCCTGGCGGCGGCCTACGCGCAGGAACTGGCGGCGTTGATTGCCCACTGCACCGAACCCGGTGTCGCAGGCCTGACGCCATCGGACTTCCCACTGGCGGGCCTGACCCAGGCGCAACTCGACAGCCTGC
The DNA here is from genome assembly GCF_900187415.1 of Pseudomonas sp. Irchel s3b6. Lineage (NCBI taxonomy): Bacteria > Pseudomonadati > Pseudomonadota > Gammaproteobacteria > Pseudomonadales > Pseudomonadaceae > Pseudomonas > Pseudomonas sp. Irchel s3b6. The sequence continues at coordinate 54,517 of NZ_FYDM01000022.1, forward strand.
CAGTTACTGCCAGCCAGATCGCCGATGTCTATCCGCTGTCGGCGATGCAGCAGGGCATGCTGTTCCACAGCCTGTACGAACAAGCGAGTGGCGACTACATCAACCAGATTCGCCTGGATGTCGCAGGTCTTGACCCGCAACGCTTCCGTGATGCCTGGCAGGCGGCGGTCGACAGCCACGACATTCTGCGCACCGGTTTTGTCTGGCAGGGTGCGGTGGCGCACCCGGTGCAAGTGGTGCACAAACAGTTGTGCATGCCGTTCAGCGTGCTCGACTGGCGTGACCGCGTCGAGCCTGACGAGGCCTTGAATGCCTTGGCGGCTGCCGAACAGGCCCAGGGTTTCGACCTGGCCCATGGGCCGCTGCTGCGCATGGTGGTGGTACGCCTGGATGATCAGCGCTGCCATCTGATCTACACCAACCACCACATCCTCATGGACGGCTGGAGTAATTCGCAGTTGCTGGGCGAAGTCCTGCAACGCTACAGCGGCGAGTCGGTCCCGGCACAGGCCGGGCGTTATCGCGACTACATCCAGTGGCTGCAAGGTCAGGACAGCCGCGCAAGCGAAGCCTACTGGAAAGGCCAGTTGGCCAACCTTCAAGAGCCCACCCGACTGGCCCAGGCAGTACAGTGTCAGCTGCGCGAAGAACAGCTCGACGGTCATGGCGAGCAGTATCGCTTCATCGATGCCGTGCAAACCCGGCGCCTGGGCGAATTTGCCCGCCAGCAAAAGGTCACCCTCAACACCCTGGTCCAGGCCACATGGCTGTTGCTGCTACAGCGCCTCACCGGTCAGCAAACCGTGGCGTTCGGCGCCACGGTGGCCGGGCGTCCGACTGAACTCAAAGGCGTCGAGCAGCAGATCGGTCTGTTCATCAACACCTTGCCGGTCATCGCCAGCCCGCGTTCGGAGCAGACCGTCGGCCAGTGGTTGCAGGCCGTGCAGGCGCAGAACCTCGGCCTGCGCGAACACGAACACACGCCGTTGTTCGACATCCAGCGCTGGGCCGGCAAAAGCGGTGAAGCGCTGTTCGACAATATTCTGGTGTTCGAGAACTACCCGGTATCCCAAGCCCTGGAGCAGGGCGCCCCTAGCGAACTGCGCTTTGGCAACATCGACAACCACGAACAGACCAACTACCCGCTGACCCTGGCGGTGAATGTCAGCGATGAGCTGTCGTTGCACTACAGCTACCAGCGTGGGCAGTTCGCCGATTCGGTGATCGGGCAGTTGAGCACGCACTTCGACACGCTGTTGCAGCAGCTGACGGGTTCGGGCGACGCCACCCTGGGTGAGTTGAACCTGCTGGATGCCGCCGGGCAGCAACGCATGGTCGAGCAGTGGAATGCCACCGAGGTGACGTACCCGCAAGCGCTGTGCGTCCACACGCTGATCGAAGCCCAGGCCCGGCGTACACCGCACGCCACGGCGCTGGTGTTTGCCGGGCAGTCCCTGAGCTATGCCCAGCTCAATGCCCGGGCCAACCAGTTGGCCCACGCGCTGATCCAGCGCAAGGTCGGTCCCGATGTGCTGGTGGGGATTGCGGTTGAGCGCAGCCTGGAAATGGTCATCGGCCTGCTGGCGATTCTCAAGGCCGGGGGCGCCTATGTGCCGCTGGACCCGGACTACCCCCGTGAGCGCCTGAGTTACATGATGGCCGACAGCGGCATCAGCCTGCTGTTGACCCAGCCGCCGTTGCTCGCCAGCCTGCCGGTTCCCGAGGGGCTGCAGTGCCTGTGCCTGGAGCCTGAAGGCCAGGCGTTCGGCGCATTGCCGTCGGTTGATCCGCTGGTGGCCTGCAGCGCCGACAACCTGGCGTACGTGATTTACACCTCAGGTTCCACCGGTCTGCCGAAAGGGGCGGGCAACGCCCATCGGGCCTTGACCAACCGTTTGCTGTGGATGCAACAGGCCTACGACCTGAACGCGAACGACAGGGTCTTGCAGAAGACTCCGTTCAGCTTCGACGTGTCGGTCTGGGAGTTCTTCTGGCCATTGATGACCGGTGCCCGACTGGTCGTCGCGCGGCCGGGCGATCACCGCGATCCGGCCAGGTTGATCGAGCTGATCAACCAGCAAGGCGTCACCACGCTGCACTTTGTGCCGTCAATGCTGCAAGCGTTCTTGCAGGACGCCAACGTGGCCAGTTGCACCGGCCTGACGCGTATCGTCTGCAGCGGTGAAGCGCTGCCGGTGGACGCGCAGTTGCAGGTGTTCGCCAAACTGCCGGGTGCCGGGTTGTACAACCTCTACGGGCCGACCGAGGCGGCCATCGACGTGACCCACTGGACCTGTCGCGATGAAGGCCGCGATGGCGTACCGATCGGCCAGCCGATTGCCAACCTCGCCACCTACATTCTCGACAGCGGCTTGAACCCGTTGCCGGTGGGCGTGGCCGGTGAGCTGTACCTGGGAGGCATTGGCCTGGCCCGTGGTTACCATCGTCGTCCGGGGCTCAGCGCCGAGCGTTTCGTGGCCAGCCCGTTTGTGGCCGGCCAGCGCTTGTACCGCACCGGTGACCTGGCGCGGTACCGCGCCGACGGGGTGATTGAATACGTCGGGCGCATCGACCATCAGGTGAAGCTGCGTGGCCTGCGCATCGAACTCGGGGAGATCGAAACCCGGTTGGTGGAGCACGCGGCCGTGCGTGAAGCGGTGGTGGTGGCTCAGGAGGTGCAGGGCAGCAAGCAGTTGGTGGCGTACCTGGTGCCCAGCGACCCAGAGACCCTGGAAGCTGCGCAAGCGGTTCGTACACACCTGCACGACAGCCTCAGTGCCCGGCTGGGGGAAAACCTGCCGGACTACATGGTGCCGAGCCATCTCGTCTGGCTGGCGCAGATGCCGCTCAGTCCCAACGGCAAACTCGACCGCAAGCGCCTACCGGCACTGGAGTTCGCGGCTGCCGAGCACTTCGTGGCAGCGGCCAATGCCACCGAGCAGGCATTGGTGGAGATCTGGCAAGCGGTGTTGGGGGTGACGCAGGTCAGCACCACGGACAACTTCTTCGCCCTGGGGGGCGACTCCATCGTGTCGATCCAGGTGGTCAGCCGCGCGCGTCAACACGGTATCGAACTGAGCCCCAAGGACCTGTTCCAGCAACCGACCATCCAGCAATTGGCGCTGCGGGCGCTGATCGTTGACAGTCTGGCAGCGCAACCGACGCCATTGCCCGATCTGCCGCTGCATGGTTTGAGCGACGCACAGGTGGCCGGGTTGCCGCTGCCCGAAGGTCGGCTCGATGGCCTGTACCGCTTGTCACCGATGCAGCAAGGCATGCTGTTCCTCGGCTTGAACTCGCCGGACGTCGACCTCTACATCAACCAGCTGTGCATCCCGGTGCAAGGCCTGGAGCCGTTGCGCTTCAAGGCCGCGTGGGAGGCGGTGAGCCAGCGTCACGACATTCTGCGCACCGGCTTCCTGTGGCAGGACCTGGCCGAGCCCTTGCAGTTTGTGCTGGCCGATGTGGCCCTGCCCATCAGCCTGCTCGACTGGCGCGGGCGGGACACCTCGGCCCAAGCCTTGCAGGCACTGGCCGACCGTGAGCGGGCCAAGGGTTTCGACCTCGACCGTCCACCCTTGCAGCGCCTGGTGCTGGTGCGCCTGGGTGACGAAAGCTATCAGTTGATCTGGACCTATCACCACCTCCTGATCGACGGCTGGAGCAGTTCCCGGTTGATCGGTGAGGTGCTCAGCCACTATTCGGGTCAGGCACTGGCCGAGGCGGTGCCGTACCGGCGCTATATCAACTGGTTGCAACAGCAGGACGCCAACGCCAGCGAAGGCTTCTGGCGCCAGCACCTGCTGCCACTGGACCAGCCGACGTATCTGGCCGACGCTGTGCCACGCACCGGACAGGGCGGGGAGCATGCAGCGCTCTACAGCCGTTTGGGGCAAACCCGTACCGAACACTTGAAGGCCTTTGCCCAGTCCCAGCGCATCACCCTCAACACCTTGGTGCAGGGGGCCTGGCTGGTGCTGCTCAGCCGTTACAGCGGCCAGCGCTGCGTGGCCTTTGGGGCCACCGTGGCCGGGCGACCGGCGAGCCTGCCTGCGTCCGAGTCGATCATGGGGCTGTTCATCAACACCTTGCCGGTGATCAAGGACGTGCCGCCTGAGCAAGCGGTGGGCCAGTGGCTGCGTGATGTGCAGGACTACAACCTGGACATGCGCGAGCGTGAATACACACCGCTGACCGACGTGCAGCGCTGGGCCGGGCGTGCCGGGCAATCATTGTTCGACAGCATCATCGTCTTCGAAAACCACCCGATCGATCAGGCCTTGCGCGAGTTCCGCGATGACTCCCTGAGCTTCGGCGACAGCAGCAGCGCCGGCCTGACCAACTTTCCGATGGACCTGATGGTCACCCTGGAAGACGGCCTGGTGATCGAATACATGTTCCTGCGCGAGCATTTCGATCCGGCGACGGTGGAAGGTATTCGCCGCAATATGGAAGGCCTGCTGGATGCGCTGTCGGCTGACGCCACGCAGCCGCTGGGGCGGATGGGGCTGGTTACGGGGCAGGTCGAGGCAGTTGCCGCACCGGCGGTGCAGGCAATGGCGTTGCCGGTACACCAGCGCATCGCGCAATGGGCGCGGCAACACGCGCAACAGCCTGCGGTGATGTTCACCGGCCAGTCCTTCAGCTATGGGCAGATCGAGGCGCGCGCCAACCGTCTGGCTCACGCGCTGATTGCCGAAGGCGTCGGCCCAGACGTACGGGTCGGCGTGGCCTCACCGCGCAGCGAGCAGATGATTGTCGCCTTGCTGGCGGTGCTCAAGGCCGGTGGCGCTTATGTGCCGCTGGACGCGACCTACCCACGGGAACGCCTGAGCTATCTGATGCGCGATTCGGGCATCGCCCTGTTGCTCAGCGATTCGAGCTTGAGCGGTGTATTGCCGGTGCAGGACAACCTGCACGTGATGCACCTGGACCGCCTCGACCTTGATCAGCAACCGGGCCACGCGCCGCAGGTGGCGGTGCAGCCGGACAACCTGGCCTACGTGATCTACACCTCCGGTTCCACCGGCCTGCCAAAAGGTGTCGGCGTGGCCCACGGGCCGCTGGCGATGCATTGCCAGGCGATCGGTGAGCGGTACTCGATGACGCCGGACGATTGCGAACTGCACTTCATGTCGTTCGCCTTCGACGGTGCTCATGAGCGCTGGTTGACCACCCTGACCCACGGTGCGCGATTGTTGATCCGTGACGACAACCTGTGGACCGCCGAACAGACCTACGCCGCCCTGCATGAACACCAGGTGACCGTCGCGGCCTTCCCGCCGGTGTACCTGCAACAGCTGGCCGAACACGCCGAGCAGCAGGGCAACCCGCCCGCGGTGCGCATCTACTGCTTCGGCGGTGATGCGGTGCCGGTGGCGAGTTTCGAACTGGCCAAGCGTGCGCTGAAGCCGCAACACATCATCAATGGCTATGGCCCGACGGAAACCGTGGTCACGCCATTGATCTGGAAGGCCGGCCCGGCGGATGAATGTGGCGCGGCCTACGCGCCGATCGGCAGTCTGGTGGGAGAGCGCAGCGGTTATGTGCTGGACAGCGACCTCAACCCCTTGCCGGCCGGTATTGCCGGTGAGCTGTACCTGGGTGGCAGCGCGCTGGCCCGGGGGTATCTGGGGCGTAGCGGTGGCACGGCCGAACGCTTTGTCGCTGACCCGTTCAGCGCCACGGGCGGGCGTCTGTACCGTACTGGCGACCTGGTGCGCCAGCGCGAAGACGGCACCCTCGATTACCTGGGACGGATCGACCATCAGGTGAAGATCCGTGGGTTCCGCATTGAACTGGGGGAGATCGAGGCCCGCCTCAAGCAGCAACCGGGGGTGCGAGATGCCGCCGTGGTTGCCCGCGAAGGCGGCAGTGGCAAGCAGCTGCTCGGGTATGTGCTGGCCAACGCCGACACGGACACCGACGGTTTGTGCGAGCGCTTGCGTGAACAACTCAAGGCCTGCCTGCCGGACTACATGGTGCCGGCCCACCTGACGCTACTTGCGCGCATGCCGCTGACGCCCAACGGCAAGCTCGACCGCAAGGCCCTGCCGGAACCTGGGGTTGAACAGCAACGTCAGGACTACGTGGCACCGCTCACCGAGCTGGAAAAAGCCCTGGCGACGATCTGGCAGCAGGTGCTGAAAATCGAGCGCGTGGGCGTCACCGACAACTTCTTCGAACTGGGGGGCGATTCGATTCTCAGCCTGCAAGTGATTGCTCGCAGCCGCTCACTCAAGGCCCAGGGCTTGAGCCTGAAGCTGCGCGACCTGATGCAGAAGCCGAGCATCGCGCAACTGGTGGCCAGCGTGCAGGGCACGGCCCTGAAAAGCACCGGGTTGCTGGCCATGAATGGCGAGGTGTCGGCTGTGGCGCCGCTGTTCTGCGTACACGCCGGCTTCGGTACGGTGTTCGACTACGAACCGCTGGCGCGGCGCTTGAGCGGACAGCGCCAGGTGCTGGCGATCCAGGCGCGGATGCTGCTGGATCCGGCCTGGGACGATACCTCCCTGCAGGGCATGGCCAGTGATTACGTAGCGCAGATCCGTGCCCATCAACCGCAAGGGCCGTATCACCTGTTGGGCTGGTCCCTGGGCGGAACGTTGGCGCTGCTGATGGCCGCGCAGTTGGAAAGTGCCGGTCAGCAGGTGGCGTTTGTCGGGCTGGTGGACGGCTTCGTGCCATCGGCGGCGGTGAATGCCGGTGTGCGGGATGACTGGCACAGCGACCTGCGCGAGTTCGTACAGGCGACGCTGCCGGATGTGGCGCAGCACCTGGCGGTGCAGGGCGAAGAGACCAGTACCAACGTGCGCGGGCTGTTGTCCGCGGCACTGGCCGGCAGCCGCGAAGGATCGACCTACGTGGCACTGGGGGCTGATGAACTGGCCCATGTGTTCAGCGTTGCGCGCCGGCTCAAGCAGTTGTCACTGCAACTGGATCATTGCAGCGCACTGAGGATTGCACCGACCTGCTGGTGGACCCCGGGCCGTGACGACGAAGCCGTGGAGTTGGCGGTGCAACTGGGGCAGCCGGATCTCGGCGGCGAGCTGATCGACTGCGGGCATTTCCAGATTCCCCGTGATGAAAAGTGCCTCGCCGGGATTGAAGAAGTGTTGGTCGAGTTCGTTGAACGGGTAGCGCTCTGCTGAATCTGAACCCATCTGTGAAACCGGCCGGGCCCTGGGCCCGACCGGTTGGAGGTTGTTGTGATGTCGTTGAACCCTGATATTGCGGCGTTTCTGGAACTGGTCGGCAACGGCCGGGCCAGTGGCAAACGCCTGCCGATGCATGCCCTGACACCCGAGCAGGCCCGTGAACAGTTCGATCAGTCGTCCTTGATGATGGAGGCGGGCGGTGAGGACCTGGAGGTGGTTGACGAGTTGCAGGTTCCGACCCGTGACGGCGCCCGGCTCGACGCGCGGGTCTACAGTAACCATGCCCTGAGCGAAGGTGCGGGGCGTGCGGCGTTGTTGTATTTCCACGGCGGTGGCTATGTGGTCGGCAGTCTCGACTCCCATGATTCGGTGTGCCGGGCCCTGGCGGCCATGGCCGATTGCGTGGTGCTGTCGGTGGCCTATCGGCTGGCGCCGGAGTTTCGTTTTCCGACCGCCGCCGACGATGCGCAGGATGCGTGGCACTGGCTGGTGGCCAACGCGCCCCGACTGGGCATTGATCCACGGCGGCTGGCGGTGGGCGGTGACAGTGTCGGCGGCAGCCTGGCCACGGTGTTGGCCGCGCAACCCTTGGCCACCGAGGTGCAGCCGTTGCTGCAGGTATTGATCTACCCGGTGACCGATGCCAGCCAGGGCAGCGCCTCCATCGAGCGCTATGGCGTTGGCCACTTGCTGGAAAAGGACTCGCTGGCCTGGTTCTACACACATTACCAGCGGGACGCGGATGACCGGCTGGACCCACGCTTTTCACCGTTGCTGGGCAAGGTTGGGGCGAACGTGCCGCCGGTGTTGCTGATCCTCGCCGAATGCGACCCGCTGTACGATGAGGGCGTGGCTTATGCACGGCATTTGCAGGCGGCAGGCGTGGCGGTGGAGCTCAAGGTCTACCCGGGCATGACTCACGACTTCCTGCGCATGGGCGCGATCATCGATGAGGCCGAACAGGCACAGCAGCACATTGCCGAGCGGCTGGTGCAGGTGTTTGCAGCGGGATAAACCGCAGGCCAAGGGCTATGCACAACAAAACGCCGCTTCCCCATTCGGGCAAGCGGCGTTTTACTTGGCGCACGGTGAGGTGTTCAGCTGCATGCGCCTTCTGTAGGAGCGAGCATGCTCGCGATGACCGTGAGAGCGACGCGGGGTGTCAGGCGGTACGCGTCATCGTTGGCGACCATCGCGAGCGCGCTCGCTCCTACAGGCAATGCAGGTGGCGCACGGTGAGTATTCTGCTGCATGCGCCTTCTGTAGGCGCGAGCATGCTCGCGATGACCGTGAGAGCGACGTGGGGTGTCAGGCAGCACGCGTTATTGTTAGCGACCATTGCGAGCGCACTCGCCCCTGAAGGGCAATGCAGGCAGCGCCCACAAAAACGCCGCTTACCCAGCGCAGGGTAAGCGGCTTTGCATTGCAGGCGTAGTGCTTAGAAGTTGTAGGTCATGTCAGCCGTAACGGTGCGACCTTCGCCGTAGTAGCAGTCCAGCGTACCGTTGCAGCTGGCGACGTACTTCTTGTCTTCGATGTTTTCCAGGTTCAGCTGCACTTTTACGCCCTTGACGCGCAGTGGCGATTTTTCCAGGTCATAGGACAGCATGCCGTCGTATACGGTGTAGGACGGAATCTGGAAGGAGTCTTCCTCGTAGTCCGAGCCGTAGCTGCTGCGCACGTAGCGCACACCCAGGCCGGCGCCGAAACCGGACAGGACGCCGTAGTCGAAGGTGTAGTCGACCCAGCCGGACGCGGTCAGTGGCGGGCTCATGGCCAGGGTGCGACCCTCGCGACCATCGTTGGTGCTTCTCCACTTGATGTCGTTGCGCGACACCGCGGCCAGCACCCGCAGGTTCTCGGTGACGTTGACCTTGCCTTCGAGCTCCACACCCTTGGAACGAACCGAGCCGCTCTGGACGCTGAAGCCCGGATTGATCAGGTCGGTGGTCAGCATGTTGTCCTGGTCGATCTGGTACACCGACAACTGGATGAAGCCATCGATGGTGGTCGGCTCGTACTTGACGCCGACTTCATATTGCTTGCCGGTGCTTGGCTCGAACGGACTGGCATTGACGTCGGTGCCGGACTGCGGCAGGAACGACTCGGAGTAGCTTGCGTACGGCGTCACGCCATTGTCGAACAGGTAACCGAAGCCGGCCCGGCTGGTGAACTTCTCATCCGTTGCCCGGGTGCCTGGGGTGTCGCTCAATGGTTGCTTGTTCTCGGTGATGGCGTAGTCGTAACGGCCACCCAGGGTCATGAACCACTTGCCCCACTTCATTTGGTCCTGCATGTACAGGCCGGTCTGCTTGATGGTGTTGTCCCAGCGATAAGGCTGGGAGAAGGTGAACTCACTGCCGTAGACCGGATTGAACAGGTCCAGGGGTGGTCCGTTGCGGTCATACAGGCCGTAGAACTGGGAGTTGTAGTGGTAGTAGTCCACGCCCAGCAGCACGGTGTGGTCCAGCTCCGCGGTCTTGAATTTGGCCTGCGCGGTGCTATCGATGCCGTACACCTTGTTGGTCTGCGACCAGTCCACGCCAAAGCGGGTCTGGTAGCGGTTATCTTCCAGACCGGTGGCCGGATTGGGGACATAGGAGTAGCCGTGCAGTGGCGCGACGTACCGGTCGTCGAGGTAGGCGTAGCTGGTGCGTTGCTTGAGGGTCCAGATGTCGTTGAGCTCGTAGGCCACGTCATAGCCGACCACGAATTGCTCACGATCGTACTTGTTCAGGCCCGGTTCACCGAGGAACAGGTCGCGGCTGATCTTGCCGTTCGGGGTGTCGAACACCGTGCCTGCTGCTGGCAGGCCCTGGGCTTCCGGAGTGTCACGGTCTTTCTGGTACTGGGCGAACAGGGTGACGCTGGTGCGGTCGTTGGGCAGCCAGGTCAGGCTGGGCGCCAGCATCATGCGGTTGGTGTCGGCGTAGTCGATGCTGGAGTTGGCGTCGCTGGCCAGACCGGTCAGGCGATAGAGAAACTCGCCCTGGTCGTCGATGGGGCCGGCGAAGTCGAAGGCGCCATACTTGCGGTCGTAGCTACCGGTGGCCAGCACCACTTCGTGCAGCGGCGTGGCGGTTGGACGCTTGCCGACCAGGTTGACGATACCGCCGGGCTGGTTCTGGCCGTACAACACAGAGGCCGGGCCCTTGAGCACTTCGATGCGTTCCAGGGAGTAGGGGTCGATCTGCAGCGAACCACCGGTACTGCCGCCGCCATACGGCAGGTGCAGGCCGTCGAGGTACACCGGTGTCGGCGTGAAGCCACGGGAGGTGGGCTCGTCGAAAATCCCTACCCGGTCGGAGAAGCCGCCACCGGTCATGCCCGCGGTGTAGCGCAGGGCTTCGGTGACGGTCTGCGCGCCACGGGATTTGACTTCATCGGCGGTGATGACGTTGACGGTCTGCGGAATCTCGTTCAACGGTGTATCGGTCTTGGTGCCGGTGCCACTGCGCTTGGCCACAATCCCGTCAACCGGCCCCCATGCCGATTCCTGGGTGGCGGAAACAGTGGTCGGCGCCAGGTCCACGGAGTTCCCGCCATTGCGCGAGCGCAGCGTCACGGTGTTGCCCTGCACGCTGTACTGGATGCCGGTGCCCTGCAGCAACTGGGCGATTGCGGCATTGGAGTCCAGGCTGCCCTTGACCGCCGTGCTGCGCAGGCCAGCGACATCGTCCGGGCTGTACAGCACTTGCAGGTTGGTCTGGTGACCGAACTCCTGCAGGGCGTTGGCCAGGGGCTGGGCCTGGATATTGATGTCCACCATTTGGGCCTGGACCTGGCCGATCAGCGGCGTAGTCAGTGCCAGGGCGCAGAGGGTTGGCAGGCGTGAGCGAAGTGAATGGCGGATCAGCAGCGCCTTGGCGAGTGGGTTAAGACCGTGTGGTGCGGGCATTATTCTTTTACTCTTCAAAGTATTGACTGAGAACTATTTCTATTTGCTGTAAGTGAGACGTTGAGCCTTTCGGAAACCGGAAAGACTCCACGACTTTTTTACGAAATTTTCACAATCAGGCGGGTTGAAGCTCGGTCACCACATTGCCAGCGTGCATGCGCACCAGTTGGTCGGCGACATCGAAATAACGATCGTCGTGGGAGATCACGATAATGGTCTTGCCCAGGCGCTTCAGGTCGGGCAGCAGTTCGGTGTAGAAAATACGGCGGAAGGTCGGGTCCTGGTCGGCGGCCCACTCGTCGAACACCAGCACCGGGCGCTCCTCCAGCCAGGCGTTGACCAGTGCCAGGCGCTTGCGTTGGCCGGTGGACAGGTCGGTGGTGGTGAATGAACCGTCGCGCACGCTGACCTTGTGGCCGATTTCCAGGCGCTGCAGGTACTGGTTGGCGTCCTCGGGGATGTGCTGGTCGCCTTGCACCACATCGTCGAACAGGTAGTAGTCGGCGAAGATCGTGGTGAACAGCTGGCGATAGTCATCACGGGTCAGTGCCGTCACAGGCTGGCCGTTGAGGCGAATCTCACCCTGTTGTGGCGCGTACAGGCCCAGCAGCAGCTTGATCAGGGTGGTTTTGCCGCAGCCGTTTTCGCCGACGATGAAAATGATCTCGCCCTGGTCGATCCTGAGGTTCACCGGCCCCAGGCGAAACGGCGCGCTGCCTTCGCTGGCGGGGAAGCCATAGGTCACCTCGCTCAGTTCCAGGCTGTGCACCGGGGTTTGCCGATTACCCTGGTCGCTGAGTAGCAAGTGTGGCTCCGGGGAGGAAAACTGCTCCGACAGTTCGGCTATCCGGCGGAAGGCGATCTGTGCGCGGCTGACAATCGGCAGCGTGCTGATCAGGTGTTCCAGCGGGCCTTTCATGTACAGCAGCACCAGCACAAAGCCGCTCATCACTGCCTTGTCTGCGCTTGGCCAGTAGGATTGCAGGGCCAGGGCCAGGCCGATGACCACGAAGAACAGCATCGAGCCGAGGGTCTTGGCGACCACGAAAATGTTCACCGAGCGGATCTGCGTATCGCAGATTTTCTCTGCGGTTTTCTCGATGCCCGAGACGAACATGCGATGCCGGCGGGGGCGATGGATGCGCAGTTCCTTGGCGCCTTCGGCGACGGCGTTGTAGTGCTTTTGCAGCTCGTCTTCGTAATCCCGGGCTTCCATGAACCCCAGCATGCCGCGTCCGCGGGCGATGTACTGAATCACCGTGCCGATGACAATCGCCACCACCATCATCAGAAACATCGGCCACGACAGCATGGCCAGGTAACCCATGCAGCCCAGGGTGACTGTCAGGGAAATGGCCAGCGGCGCGAAGGCGAAGGCAAAATCGCTGATGGTGTCGACGTCGTGGGTCAGCACCGGGATCAGTCGGTGGCTGCGATAGCGCTCGATCTGTTCGATGGGCGCCGACAGCACTTTCTCGCCCAGCTCTTTGCGCAGTCTGGCGATGATGTGCTGGCCGACGTAGTTGGTGCCGATGTCGGAAAAGATCGAACTGGCCAGCGCCAGCAGGCACAAGCCGGCAAAGGCGCCGACCACGGTGTTGGTCAGGCCGCTGTCGGCGTGCAGCACGGTGTTGATGGTCGCCAGCAGCGCCGTGACACTCAAGCCACCGACCATGCCCAACAGGATGGAGGCAGCGACGATCAGGCGAAAGGGCTTGAGCAGGGCGAACAATTCATTGATCACCCCGCGTGTTGGTTTGCTCATGGAGGTTCCCTGCTTGAAGAAGTGGCGAAAGCCAGGAGGACGTAGGGGGCGGTGGTGCGCGCAAGGACTGCGCGCACACCTTTAGGACGACTGGTGGGAAGGCGAATTTAGCGGCCGGCGAGGGTTACAGGTCACGGGCAACGCGAAAGCCGATCCAGTCACCACGCTCAAGGGGAGCCAGGGCATTGCGGTTGCCGGAGCGGGAGAACACCGGCGCTTCACCCCAGTCATTGCCGCGAATGCGCTTGAACTCGCATTTACCGGTCAGCCAGGCACTGCCGTCACCGGGGGCACCGACGTAGTTTTCGTTGTAGCAGTCGGCGGTCCACTCGTAGACGTTGCCGTGCAGGTCATACACGCCGAATGCGTTGGCCGGGAAGCGGCCGGCCGGTGAGGTGAAGTTATAGCCATCGGCCGCGCCATAGGTGTTGGCGTGCCTGGCGATGCTGTATTCCTTGCCTTCATCGAAGGGGAAAGGGAAGGGGCCGCTGGTGCCACCCCGGGCGGCGTATTCACGCAGGGATTCGCTGACCAGGCGGTACGGTTTGCCGGTCTTCTTCGACAGCCAGGCCACATAGGCATTGACCTCGGCAAAGTCCATGCACACCGCCGGGTGCCGGGTCGTGTACTCATAGCGCGGCACACCGGCCTTGCACTCGCGCCCCGGGCGTTCGTCGCCGTCGGGCATCTGGTAGCCGGTGTCGCGCAGGTAGGCGTCCCATTCCCCTTTGAGCACCTGGAAGCGGCTGATGGCCAGGGGGGTGGCGAAGGTCACGGGGTGCATCGGCGACTCGTCGGGTTCGTGGCCGACTTCATCGTCCGGGGTGCCCATGGTGAAGGTGCCGGCCGGCAGCACCACCATCTGTGGGCAATCCTTGCAGTCCTTGAACACCTTGCCCGGCGCCAACGGGGCAGCCGCCTGGGCCACCCCCGGCAGCAGGCTGGCGGTCAGGGCGGCGAAGGCCAGTGCGGGGAGTGTTTTCAGGGAAAAACGACGCAGCTCACTGTTCATCTTGGTTCTCGATAAAGGTAAAAAAAGCGGACTAAAACGAACCCGAATCCTCTGCAGGCGCGGGCTTGTTCCGGACGGCGTTCCGACGATGAACTCAGGGGCCCCGCATTTCATCTGGTGCCCCGTGTCAGCGTTGATCTCCATCGCGAGCAAGCTCGCTCCTACAAAGGGCATTCGGCACAGCCCCGTCAAAGTGTCTGGGTGAGCACCGCCATCAAGCGGTCGATCTCGGCTTCGTTGTTGAGCAGGCCGGGGGCGGTGCGGATCACCGGGCCGACATCGCGGTGCACGGCATCGCTGACCACACGGTTGGCCATGAGGTAGGCGGCGACCTTGTCGGCGTCCTTGTCCCTGACCCGGAAGAAGGTGAAACCCGATGACAGCGCAGGATTGAGCGGGGTGACCAGCTCGATCTGCGGATGCGCTTGCAGGTGCTGCTTCAGGTAACTGTTGAGTGCATGGATGCGCGCCTGCACCTGAGCCTTGCCCAGTTGCAGGTGCAGCTTGAAGGCTTCATTCAGCGCCCAGCGATGCTCGAATGCGTGGTAGCCACCCGGGGTCATGGTGGTGGAGAAATGCTCGGCTTCGGAGAAGGTCGGCACGATGGGGGTGACGTACTTGACCTCGGTGCTGCGGCTACAGACGATCCCGGTGCCCCGGGGACCGAACATCCATTTGTGGGTGCCGGCGATGAAGAAGTCGCAGTTCATGGCCGGGAAACTCAGGTCCTCGACGCCAAAGCCATGCACGCCATCGACCACGTAAATGATCCGCTCGCTGTCGGCACGGTGGCGGTTGTGCTTGTCCACCAGGGCGCCGATCTCGCTGATCGGCAGCTTCACGCCGCTGCCCGAATGCACCCAGGTCATACCCAGGACACGGGTCTGCGGGCGGATGTTGCGGTCGATGGCGGCCAGCACCTGTTCTTTACTGACGCTGTACGCGTCCTCGAACAACCTGATCTTGCGCACTTGGGTGCCCTCACGCTGGGTCCGCAGTTCGAGGATGCTGTGGGTGGCGTAGTGTTCGTGCTCGGTGGTGAGGATTTCCTGATCGGGGCGTACGTGGACCCCGCCGTAGATCATCGTCAGGCCGGCGGTGGTGCTGCCGGTCAGGGCGATCTGCCGGGCGTCGGCCTGCAGGTAGCGGCCGGCCCAGAGCCGCACCTCCTGTTCGCGCGCCTCGATCACCCCCAGGTCCCAGTCCATGGCCAGCCCCGGGTTGTTGTCCAGTGCGGCGCGGTGCATCGCGATGGCCTCGCGCACCGGTTCAGGGTGGGTGGTGATCAGGAAGTTGGAGAAGTGCAGGTAGTCGGGGTCTTGATTGAACAACTGGCGCAGTTGCGCCCATTTGTCCTGTGGCAGCGGGGTCAGGACCGCGGCGTTGGCGACGTTACTCAAGCCTGCGCCCAGTGGCAGGCTGGCGGCGAGCAGGCCGGCGTGCTTGAGAAAATGGCGGCGACTGGTCATGGCTTGGCTGTTTCCCGGGCAGTGGCCAGCGCCGGTTTGGCGGCCTTTTCAACCTGGCTCCAGACTCGCAAGAAGTTGCCACCCCACAGCTTGGCGATGTCGGCGTCCGAATAACCACGGGAAATCAGTTCAGCGGTGACATTGCGAATCTCGCCAACGTTCTCCCAGCCTTTGACACCACCGCCTTCATTGAAGTCGGAGCTGATGCCGACATGGTCGATGCCGATCTTACGCACGCTGTAGTCGATGGCGTCGCCCAGGTTCTTTAGGCTGGCCTTGGGTTCTTCTTCCAGAATGGCGTAGAGCTGGCCGGCGTATTCGCCGAACTTCTGCTCTGGCCAGGCGGCGATGATCGGGTCTCCCGGCATCAGTGCCATGGCCAGGTTCGGTAGCGGCGGCAGGTCGAAGCGGGTGCGCAGGGCGTTGAGCTTGTCCTGGGTGGCCTGTGTCAGAGGGCGCAGGTACTGGGAGAAGCCGACCACCTGAACCACGCCGCCGCTGTTCTTGATCAGCTGCATTTCCTTGTCGCTGAGGTTGCGTGGAATATCCACCATGGCCCGGGGGGCCGAGTGCGAAGCGACCATGGGCGTGCGGCTCAACTGTGCGACTTGTTCCAGGGCCTTGGTCGACATCTGCGATACATCGATGATCACCCCCAGGTCGTTCAGGCGCTGCACCGCTTGCTTGCCCAGGTCCGACAGGCCGTCGAGGGCGTCGGGCGAGTCATTGAAAAACGGCAGCGGACGCGAGGAGTCGGCCCAGTCGTTGTTGCCCACATAACTGAAGCCGAACATGCGCATGCCGCGCGCGGTCCACAGGTCCAGCAGGCTCAGGTCGTGACCCAGCGGATAGGCGTTGAGCATGCTGATGAAGATCGCAAACTTGCCTTCGGCGTGCAGGCGGCGAAAGTCCTCGGGGGTGTAGGCGATGCCCACCTGATTGGGGAAGTCACGGACCATGCCGGAAATGATCTTGTAGCGAATCTCTTGCTGATTGCGCGCTTCGGCGACAAAGCCGGCGGTGGGCTTATGGGGGGCGTTGGGGCCGTTCCATAACTCCGGCCAGCCAAAAATCGTCAGCGCCGCTCCGGACAGGCGTCCCCGGTTGGCCTTGACCAGATCGAACTGGCCCGTGCCGTCCTTGTCGATCTCATTGCCTGCGGTGCCGAAGTCCTGAGGGACGGTGATGTGGCTGTCGAACGACAGCATCTGTTCGTGCAGCGCCTCGGCCTGTTTCATCACCTTGACCGGGTAACCGGGGTTGTCCCGAAAGCCATAGTCCCAGATCGCGTAAGCGGTGGCGGCGACGCTTGCCAGGGCCAGCGGCAGGCCGATCAGTAGAGCCTTTTTCGAACGTGGTTTTGTCATTGCCATCTCAGTCGGGTTCGCCGTCAGGGAGCAGGCGTGCAGCCTTTGCTATCAGGGAAGAACGAGCAGGGAGGGCAAAAAATTAGGTTCTTCACGGAATCCCGGGAAACACAGAAACAAGAACGCCGATTTGATTGATGATGTTCGTGCGAGCAAACACATCTAACAAACCGGCGTTCTTATGCGCGATATTAATACTTTCCTTCCTTTTT
>NZ_FYDM01000026.1:0-34157 GCF_900187415.1 Pseudomonas sp. Irchel s3b6
ACTCGCAGGCTTCTAGAAAACCAGGGGCGATTCACCGCCTATTTCCAGCGTTATACACTAAGTGCGCACCACAGGAATCTGACCCAATCTTTTAAGCTGATATCATTCAAGAACATACAAACCGAGTAGAAAAATATGAACCGTCGTAAAAAAATAAAGCAGTTATTAAAGGCTCACGCCAAAAAGGCTAGTGCCAAATTGGCACCGCAAAGCAAGTCTAAATACATTAGTAAAGCTGACCGATTGAAGCTAGCTGCCGAATCCAGTCACGACCCAATCATTTCCTCTGAGAGCTGATCTATGTAGCTTAAGCACCTCCGGAATTTACAAATTTGATTGGGCTATTCATTCCGATGGCAGGTACCGCGAGGACGCGGCCTATCAATTCATTCAAGCCGAAGCCGCTTCGCGGCTCTGAATCGAACCGGTTGAATCCACAGTCGTAAGTCGTCTTTCGGACAGGTCTACGAACCCAGAGGCGATTCACTGAACGACTCATGTGCGTAAAGCGTCACGGAAGCACGCAGCTTGTTGCCGCCGAAAACACACATCTTTTCGAACGCCTTGTGGCTGACGGGAAGATGCTGGCAGTCGAGTGCCTGGCGGTGCTGACTGTGATCGATATCCGGATCATGCAAGTAGACAAACTCCTCATCGTAATCAGTGACGATGACCCAGTGAGGGGCTTTTGAGCGGGTCAGGCGATAACTGCTGATCAGTACCAAGGGTTGGCCGCCGGCCTTCAGCGCCAGCGGCAGGTCCAGCTGGTTGCTGCTGACCTGTTCCACATCACTGTGCTGGAGTTCGCTGCAGAACGCTTCATGTACCAGGCGCATCACCTCCTTCTTGTGTTCGTTACGCACGCCGTCGAGAAACAGCGGACCTGCGACGCTGACCTGCAGACGCACTCGAAATCCTCGACGCCAGGCCGCCAGTGCCAGGCCTTGTGGGCTGCAACCACCGTGACCTGAAGTCATGAACACCGTCGTGGCTTCACGCCAGATCTGCAGCTCGTCCCTGCGCCGAATCACGCGATCAGGCTGTAACGCGCTCATGGCCATCAACAGGCAAGCCGGGCCGCAGGTAAACTCAGTGGTCTGTTGGTAATAAGGAACCTGGAACTCACGGTTGTCCCGATGCTGCACAATACGTTTCTCCAACCGCAGCGCCGGCACATGATCTTCGTAGTAGTCGTTGACCACAGCGAAACGCCGGTAGCCATTGCGCTCGTAAAGACCGATGGCGACCGGATTGTCCGGACGGACTTCCAGTCGCAGGTAAGCGCAGTCATGCGCACGAGCACAGTCTTCCGCCTGGTCCAGCAGCTGTTTTCCCAGGCCCAGGCCACGGCTGTGGGTGGCAATGGCGATGGAATACAGGCGCGCCAGGGAGGTGCCGCGATGGAACAGGACCAGACAGTAGCCCATCAGTTGGCTGCCGACTTGTGCGACGATCAGGCTGGCATGGGCCCGGCTGATCATCCACTGAAAGCTGCGCGGCGTCAGCCGATCAGAGGTAAAACACTGGTTTTCCAGTTCCAGCAGAGACTTCAGGTCATCCTGTGTGGCTTTACGAAATAACAGGGTCATAGGGCCGCCGTAAAAGTTGCGTAATGAAACGAGACTTTTAAAAAGTATCGTGCTTAATAGATAAGGACTTGTTCTCCAACGGACCTTTTCATATGTCAGCGGTACAGGGCGGCTTGCGCGAAGTATCAGAGCAAAATCGATTAACGGCAATATCAAACCTGACTTATTTACCGGATGCACCAGGCAGATCCAGTCAGGTGATTATTATTGTTGAGCGAAAAGAAGATTGGGCCTCTTACTTCCCCTCAGAGGACGTGATGAGTGCGCAGGAGTACCTGGAGCAACCCCTTGAGATCGAAGCCGGCAAGCGCGTTCAGGTTATTAACCTGTGTCGCAGCTACAAGTACCTGGGGCATGGTTACTACTGCTCACTGCTGGCAGAGGCACGTGGCCATAAGGTTATTCCGTCCGTGCGCACTATCAGCGAACTGACCAAGAAGTCACTGTATGGCCTGGCGCTGGACGATCTTGGCAAACCGCTGGACAAAGCACTGAGCAACCACATTTACAGTAATACCGAAGGATTCACGCTGACGTTGTACTTCGGTAAAACCAATCTCGAACCTTTACAGGAACTGGCACGGCAAATTTTCGAAATCTTCCCGTGCCCTATCCTCCTGGTAGAGTTCCGCAAAAGTAATAGTTGGCGCATCGAGGGAATAAAATCCGGGGTCTTGCAAAAGTTACGCGAAGACCAGGAAGACCCATTTGCCAACTCGCTGGACAGTTTCAGCCGCAAGGTCTGGCGAGTACCGCGCTCACCCCGCGTGGCCCGTTATGACCTGGCCATCTTGCATGACCCACAAGAAGCATTACCGCCCTCCAATGCCCAGGCACTGGACAGTTTTATCCGGGTCGGCAAGGGGCTGGGCATTGACGTCGATCTGATCGAAAAGAAAGACTATTCACGAATCGCCGAGTACGACGCCCTGCTGATTCGCGAAACCACCAGCGTGGATAACCATACCTACCGCTTCGCCAAGAAAGCGGAAAGCGAAGGCCTGGTGGTGATGGATGACCCCGCCTCCATCCTGCGCTGTACCAACAAGGTGTACCTGACCGACCTGCTCAAAAGCCACCAACTGGGGATGCCAGCGACCGAGATCCTCTATAAAGAGCGACCGGAAGACTTCGAGCGCGTCGGTGAGCGCCTGGGCTTTCCATTAGTGCTGAAGATTCCCGACGGGTGTTTCTCCCGTGGCGTGATCAAGGTCGAAAGCCAGCAAGCCTTACTGGAGGCCACCTCAGAACTGTTCGAACACTCGGTGTTGTTGCTGGCACAGGAGTTCTTCTACACCGAATACGACTGGCGTATCGGCGTGCTTAACCGTAAACCGATTTTCGCCTGCCAGTACTTCATGTCCAAAGGTCACTGGCAGATCTACAACCACAAGGCCAAGGGCCAGGACATTAACGGCGAATGCCGCACCCTGGCGGTCCACGAGGCACCGCGCGCGGTTGTCGAACTGGCGGTCAAGACCGCCAACCTGATTGGCGACGGCTTGTACGGCGTCGACCTGAAACAATCGGGCGACAAGGTGGTGGTGATCGAAGTCAACGACAACCCCAACCTGGATGCGGGTATCGAAGACGCGTACCTGCAGGACGACCTGTATGCCCTGGTCCTGGAAGAGTTCATTCGCCGCCTTGAGTTGAAGCGGCGTGGCCAGGCCTGGTGAGCGTCTTTTACATCTCGACCTGTGTGCCCAGTTCTATCACCCGATTCAACGGCAATTTGAAGTACTTCAGGTTGCTGTTGGCATTCTTGAGCAGAAAGGCGAACAAGGTCTCTCGCCAACGAGCCATACCGATGCGCTTGGTCGGGATGACCGTCTCACGGCTGAGAAAGTACGTCGTGCGCATTGGACTGAAATCCAGTTCGTTCAAATGACAGAGGCTCAAGGCCAGGGGCACATCCGGCTCTTCGATAAAACCAAAGTGCAGGCTGACCCGGAAGAACCCCTCACCGTAAGCCTCGACTTCGAATCGCCGGTCCGCCGAAACGCGCGGGCTGTCTTCGGAGACCACGGTGAGCAACACCACTTGATCATGCAGCACCTGGTTATGCAGCAGGTTATGCAACAGCGCGTGAGGAACGGCATCGGCCCTGGCGGTCAGGAACACCGCCGTACCCTGCACGCGATGGGGCGGTTGCGAGCGGATGCTGCTGATAAACAGCGGCAGGGGCAGCGTGCTTTCGTCCAGCCGTTCGACAATGATCTTGCGGCCCCGCTTCCAGGTGGTCATCAAAATGAACAGGCCAATGCCCGCGATCACCGGGAACGCACCGCCCTGGAAGATCTTCGGCGCATTGGCGGCAAAGTACAGGCTGTCCACCAGTAGAAAACCGAGGAGCATCGGGATCGCCAGCCAACGTGGCGTTTTCCAAAGCAGCAGGACGACCGCCGAAGACAGGATGGTGGTGATCAACATGGTCCCCGTCACCGCGACCCCATAGGCGGCGGCCAAGGCACTGGATGATTCGAAACCGATCACCAGCAGCACCACACCGACCATCAACGCCCAGTTGACCGTGCCGATGTAAATCTGGCCCTGTTCCTGGCTCGAGGTGTGCTGGATAAACATGCGAGGGACATACCCCAGCTGGATGGCTTGGTGAGTCAGGGAGAAAGCGCCGGAGATGACGGCTTGGGAGGCGATAATGGTGGCCAGCGTGGAAAGCGCGATCATGGGCAGCAGTGCCCAGCCCGGCGCGAGCAGGTAGAACGGGTTGCGCACCGCCTCCGGGTTGTCCAGGATCAGCGCGCCCTGGCCAAAGTAATTGAGTACCAGCCCTGGCAACACCAGGATGAACCACGCGCGGGCAATGGGCTTGCGACCAAAGTGGCCCATGTCGGCGTACAAGGCCTCAGCGCCGGTCAATGCCAGAACCACCGCCCCCAGGATCGCCACGCCGATCCCCGGGTGAACCACAAAGAAGCGTACCGCCCAAGCCGGGTTGAGCGCCTGGAGCACTTCCGGGCGCTGCAAAATACCGTAGATGCCGAGCACGCCCAACACCACAAACCACAACACCATGACCGGGCCAAACAGAATACCGATGCGGGCCGTGCCGTGTTTCTGGATCAAGAACAGCGCCACCAGAATGATCACGGACAAGGGGACGACCCAGTGCTCGATACCATCAAAGGCCAACTGCAGCCCTTCAACCGCCGAAAGCACCGAAATGGCCGGGGTGATCATGCTATCCCCGTAAAACAGCGCCGCGCCGAACAGCCCCAGCAGAACCAGCACCCGGCTCATGTTCGGGTAGGGCGCTGCCGCCCGGCGAGCCAATGCCGTCAATGCCATGATGCCGCCTTCACCCTGGTTGTTGGCACGCAGGATGAACAGCACGTATTTGACGGTGACCACCCAGATCAGTGACCAGAAGATCAACGACAAAACGCCCAGCACGCCATCGTGGTTGGCCTGGACCCCGTAGTGTCCGGCAAACACCTCTTTGAGGGTGTAAAGAGGACTGGTGCCAATATCGCCATAGACCACACCCACGGCAGCGACGAGCAAGCCCGCCCCTGACGTCTTGGCGTGGGAGTCATCATTTGCGCGGGTCGCTGTGTCGGTCACGTGCGGCGTCTCGAAAATTGAGGGGGGAAGCGCCTGCCATCCCTGGACCAGGCGGTTTGCGTGGCCGTTGGTTAGGCACTGCGTGGATCAACCAAAGGATTCGAACGATTAACGATTAATAAGACTGTAGCCCTTGCGATGCCCACCATTGGCTTGTGCAACCGGGCAGTTCCAGGGCCCCCAAGGAAACGAAGGGCTACAGGCCCCGTGGACGCTCGAAAATTCGCCCGCAAGTATCCTTGCGAGTAAAAACACCTACCGTAAAGAAAGCGTAATTTTTTACGCCAAGTGAGCAGCGAGTAACGGACACGCAATAATCGCCCCGGCCCTGAAGTGCAATGACAGATTTCACGCCGACAAATTTGCAGATCCCTCTATCCCCTACCACACTGCACTGATCGTCTGTCCAGACCGTCAGGCGCGCCGTATTGCCTTCACGATCGGAAACCGGACTTCGCTCCAAAGGCCTGCAATACCGGGGGGATTGCCAGCGCCATCTGTACGGGGTTTCTCAAATGGCGGTTATAGAACGTGCGTGCCAAGTCTATCCGCGGGCATCTGTGCGGCACGTCGCAATCACTGATTAAAGTCAGCAAATGCCCCCTATGAGCGGTGCTACGCTGTTCGGTGACTTTTATTATGGAGGGGTTCATGGGTGTAACCACGATCGATGTCGGACAGTTCCAAGGGAAAGACCAGCGCCAAGGCACCGCTCAGGTGCAGACTACGGCCATCAGTACCCCGCACTGCCCAGCACCTGGAACGCATCCGCAGGGAGGCATTTTTTCCAGCCGTATTGGTTTGTCGATTGCCGTTCTGGCCGGGATAGTCGGCCTGCTTGCCGGTTGCGGCAAGGAACCCCTTTCCACGGCCCGCCATGCCCCGAATGTGACCGTAATGACTGTCACCGCCCAGGACACCCCCGTCACCTTCGAATTCGTCGCCCAGACCGAGAGCTCCCGCGAGGTAGAGATTCGCGCCCGTGTGGCCGGGTTCCTGGAAAAACGGCAGTACGTCGAGGGCGATCTGGTCAAGGCCGGGCAAACGCTGTTCCAGATGGACCGCAAGCCGTTCGAGGCCTCCCTGCTCTCGGCCAAGGGCCAACTGGCGCAGCAGCAGGCGCGCTGGGAAGTGGCCAAGGCCACGCTGGCCCGCGTTCGCCCGTTGGCGGAACAGAATGCCGTCAGTAAGATGGACCTGGACAATGCCGTCGGCGAAGAGCGTCAGACCCGTGCTGCCGTGCTGGCCGCAGAAGGTACCGTTCGTACCGAGCAACTGAATCTCAGCTACACCACTATCAGCTCTCCCCTCACCGGCCTGTCCAGCTTTGCCAAAAAGCAGGAAGGCAGTTACATCACACCGGGTGAGTCAGGGTTACTGACCACGGTGTCGCAGATGGACCCGATCTACGTCAACTTCAGCCTTTCGGAAAACGAAACCCTCAAGTACCGCGACGACATTGCAGCGGGCAACCTGAAGTTCCCGCCACGCAGTGAGTTTGTCGTCGAAGTGGTGCTGGCGGACGGCTCCGTGGTCCCTGATCGCGGCACCCTCAATTTCACCGCCCCGTCCTATAGCCAGGAGACCGGTACCTTCCTGGTTCGCGCCGTGGTGGCCAATCCGAAGGGACTGCTGCGCCCCGGACAGTTTGTACGGGCCCGGGCGGTAGGAGCCTCTCGGCCGAATGCCATCCTGGTGCCGCAAAAAGCCGTGCTCGAGGGCGCCAAGAGCCATTTCGTCTGGGTCCTCAATGCCGAGGGCAAGCCCGAGCAACGGGTGGTCGAGGTCGGTAGCTGGCAAGGCGACGGCTGGTTTATCAACCAGGGCCTGCACGCCGGTGAACGCATCGTGGTCGATGGTGCTATCAGGGTCACCCCCGGTGGTCCGCTGAACATTGTCGAGCCAAAAGCGTCCGCCCCGGCAGGCAAGGCCGCCGCGCCAACGCCTGCCGCCGGTGAGCCGAACAAAGACAGTGAGAAACGCCCATGAGTCTTTCTCACTACTGTATCGACCGACCGATCTTCGCCGCCGTCATCTCGATCATCATCACCCTGGCCGGTGCCGTGGCGATGCTCCAGTTGCCTGTCGCCCAATACCCGGACATCACGCCGCCGCAAATCACGGTGTCCGCGACATACCCCGGGGCGGATGCGGAGGTGGTGGCCAACAACGTGGCCGCGCCTATCGAACAGCAGGTCAACGGTTCGGACAACATGATCTACATGAACTCGTCGAGCTCCGCGACGGGCAACATGACCCTCAACGTGTTCTTCGAGATCGGCACCGACCCGTCCCTGGCCCAGGTGGATGTGCAGAACCGGGTCAACCTGGCCCTGCCCCAACTGCCTTCCGCCGTGCAGAACCAGGGCATCCAGGTACAGAAAAAATCATCGGCGTTCATGATGGTCCTGGCGGTGTATTCCAAGGGTGACCGCTACGACAGCACGTACGTCGCCAACTACGCCAACCTGTACCTGCTCGATGCGATCAAGCGCATCCCCGGGGCCAACCAGGCCGCCATCTTCGGCACGCCGGACTATGCAATGCGGATCTGGCTCAAGCCTGACCGCATGGCACAACTGGGGATCACCGCCGCCGATGTGCAAAAAGCGGTGTCCAACCAGAACCAGCAATTTGCCGTGGGCCGTGTCGGCCAGTCCCCGACGGGCGAAGCCGTGGAGCAGTCCTTTGCGGTGACCACCAAGGGGCGCCTGACCGAGCCGGCCGAGTTCGAAAACATCATCCTGCGCGCCAGCAACGACGGCGCCGCCATTGTGCGTCTCAAGGATGTCGGACGCGCAGAACTGGGGCAGAAAGACTACTCGCTGCGCAGTACCTACCAGGGCCGTCCCGCCACGCTGATCGCGGTGTATCAACAACCCGGCGCCAACGCTCTCGACGTGTCGAAGGCCGTCACCGAGACCCTGGCGCAAATGAAGGAGACCTTCCCCGAAGGCATCGAATACAAGATCGTGATGGACACCACCGCGTTTACCCGCGCATCGATTTCCGAGGTGATTTACACCTTCTTCGAAGCGCTGGTACTGGTGGTGATCGTGGTGTTCCTGTTCCTGCAGAGCCTGCGTGCCACGCTGATTCCGGTGCTGGCCGTACCGGTGTCAATTGTCGGCACCTTCATTGGCATGGCGGCCATGGGCTTTTCGGTGAACATGCTGACCCTGTTCGGCATGGTGCTGGCCATCGGTATCGTGGTGGACGATGCCATCGTGGTGATCGAAAACGTCGAACGCAACATGCATGTCCACAAGATGAACGCCAAGGACGCCGCCAAGCGAGCCATGGATGAAGTGGCGGGGCCAGTGGTGGCCATTGTGCTGGTGCTGTGTGCGGTGTTCATCCCGGTGGCCTTCATGGGCGGGATCACGGGCCAGCTCTATAAACAGTTCGCCATCACCATCGCCATTTCCGTGGTGATCTCCGGCCTGGTGGCCCTGACCCTGTCACCGGCCCTGGCCGCGCTGCTGCTCAAGCCGCAGCACGGAGAGAAGAACGCCTTCTTCCGCTGGTTCGAACGCAGCTTCGACCGCATGACCGCCAGCTACTCGCGCTCGGTGGCCTTCATGATCAAGCGCTCGGCACTGGCGCTCATGCTGTTTGCCGGCATGATCGTGCTGTCCGTGGTGATGGCGCAGCGTATCCCCAGTGCGTTCCTGCCGCCCGAGGACCAGGGCTACTTGCTCGGCGCCGTGATCATGCCCGATGCCGCCAGCCTGGATCGCACCGGAGAGGTAGGCAAGGTGGCCAGCGACTTCTTCATGAATGATCCGTCCGTCGAAGGGGTGGCCATCGTGAACGGCTACAGCCTGCTGGACGGCCAGAACAAGAACAACGCCGGGGCCTTCTTCGTTGGCTTCAAGGACTTCGAGGAGCGTTACAAGGACTCCGAGACCATCAAGGAGCAAAGCGCTCCCGCCGTCATACAGAAGGCTGCCCGCGCATTTTCCACCATACAGGACGGTATCATCCTGCCGGTCAACCCCCCCTCCATTCCAGGCCTTGGTACCACAGGGGGTATGGAGGTATGGGTGCAAAGCAAGGGCGATGGCAGCATCGACCAATTGGCCGAAATGGTCACCACCCTTGTCGCCAAAGCCAAGGAGCGCCCCGAACTCGGCATCGTCACCTCCACCTTCAACGCCCACTCCCGGCAACTGATGGTGGATGTCGACAGGGAAAAGGCCGAAGCACTGGGGGTGCCGGTCGAAGATGTCTACAGCACCATGCAGACGATGTTCGGCTCCCTATACGTCTCGCAGTTCAACAAGTACAGCCGGCTGTGGCAGGTCATCCTGCAGGCCGAGCCGGTCTATCGCCTCAAGGCCGAGGACCTGCAAGAGATCTATGTGCGTAACAAGAATCTCGAAATGGTGCCGCTCAAGGCCCTGTTGAACACCCGTTACGTCACCGGTCCCGACCTGCTGACCCGCTTCAACAACTTCCCGGCGGTCAAGCTCACGGCCAACGCCGCCCCCGGCTACAGTTCCGGCCAGGCGCTCAAGGCCCTGGAGGAAATCAGCGCCGAGATCATGACCAACGACTATGCGCTGGCCTTGAGTGGTGAAGCGTTCGAGGAGAAGAAAAGCGGCGGTGCGTCCTCCAAGGTCTTCATCTTCGGCCTGGTCATGGTGTTCCTGATCCTGGCGGCCCAGTACGAGAAGTGGTCCCTGCCCATTGGCGTGCTGCTGGCGGTGCCGTTCGCCTTGTTCGGTGCCCTGCTCGCGGTCATGCTTCGGGGCTTGAGCAATGACGTCTACTTCCAGATCGGCCTGACCATGCTGGTGGCCCTGGCCGCGAAGAACGCGATCCTGATTTTCGAGTTCGCGGTGCTGAACCGGGAAAGCGGCATGTCCGCCTACGACGCCGCGATGACTGCCGCCAAGGAACGTCTACGGCCGATCGTGATGACGTCCCTGGCGTTCATCCTCGGTTGCGTGCCGTTGGCCATCGCTGTCGGTGCCTCGGAAAACAGTCGCCACTCCATCGGTACAGGGGTAATCGGCGGGATGCTGGCGGCGACCGTCATCGCCGTTTTCTTCATCCCGTTGTTCTACTACCTGGTGGAACGGATCACCGAGAAAAAGGGCTCGGCCCAACAAACCGCCCAGCCTCCTGCGGCAACGCCATCCGGGGAAACTCCCGGCAGTGCTGCCCAACCACGCCATGAGGGGGAATGAGATGCGTACCTTCCCTATTCCCCTGGTGCTGTGCCTGAGCCTGAGCAGTTGCATGATCGGCCCGGATTACCAGCGCCCGGCCACGGACGCTCCCGCGGCCTATCGCTACGCCGACCATGAGGTCAGCGCGTTGTCCAACAGCCTGTGGTGGGAGCAATTCAAGGACCCGGTCCTCGATGAGCTGATTCGCAGTGCACTGGCCGAGAACAAAGACATCAAGATCGCCGCTGCGCGGATCGAGCAGTTCCAGGGCCGTTACGGCCAGGTTCGCTCGCAGATGTATCCGCAAGTCGGCGTCGGCGCACAGGGCGACCGCAACCGGGCGCCCCGGGACAACAGCCCGGTGCCCCTGGACTCCGGCATTGACCCGATCTACAACAGCTACGAGGCCGCTCTGAGTGTCAGCTGGGAGCTGGACATCTGGGGCCGCCTGCGGCGCCTCAACGAGTCCGCCCGGGCCGACCTGCTGGCCTCGGAAGAAGGTCGGCGCACGGTGATCCTGAGCCTGGTGTCGTCGGTGGCATCGAGCTACATCACCCTGCGCGATCTGGATCGGGAACTGGAAATTGCCCGCACTACCGCCAAGGCCCGCGGCGAATCCTACGAGATCTTCAAGCTGCGCTTTGCTGCCGGCACCATTTCCGAAATGGAACTGGCGCAGAACCTCTCCGAGTTCCAGCGCACCCAGGCCTCGATCTCGCAATTCGAGTCCCAGGTGGCACAACAGGAAAACAACCTGGCCGTGCTGCTTGGACGCAACCCCGGCGCTATCATCCGCGGGCGCAGCCTGGCGCAATTGACACTGCCGTCGGTACCCGCCGGATTGCCTTCGGACTTGCTGGAACGGCGCCCCGACCTGCGTCAGGCGGAGCTGAACCTGATTTCCGCCAACGCCCAGATCGGTGCCGCCAAGGCCCTGTACTACCCGTCCATTTCCCTGACCGGGCTGGTGGGCTCGGCGAGCAATGAACTCTCCAACCTGTTCACCGGCCCGGCCGCCACCTGGAACTATGGGGTCGGGGTGAGCATGCCGATCTTCACCGCCGGCGGGATCTCCGGACAGGTGAAACAGGCCGAAGCGATCCAGCAACAAGCGCTGTTGACCTACCAGCAGTCGATCCAGTCGGCTTTCAGGGATGTTGAAAACGCGCTGGTCGCGGCGAGCAAGAGCCGTGAGCAAATGCAGTCCCAGGCCAATCAGGTCGAGGCCCTGCGCACTTACACCAAGTTTGCGCGACTGCGCTATGACAATGGCTACACCAGCTACATCGAAGTGCTGGATGCCGAACGCAGCCTGTTCGACGCCGAGCTGAATTACACCCAGACCCGCGGTCTGGTATTCAGCGCCATGGTTGATGTCTACAAGGCAACGGGCGGAGGTTGGGTAACCCAGGCTGACAAGCTGACGGCGAGCGCCAACGAAAAACCACAATGAACAGGAGGCCGGCAGCTCGCCGGCTTGACCGATGTATCGGTGCAAGCGCGAGCCTGCCAAAGGCCCTATTCGAGAGCAACTGGAGGCTAATGAATGGCTAAGAAAAAACATGATCGTGCGCAGCCTGAACCGGTGGTAGAACCCACCACCCGGCTCAGCCGCAAGGATTACGAAGCGCAGTTGAAAACTCTGCACGTCGAACTGGTCAAGTTGCAGCAATGGGTCGTTGCCACCGGTGCCAAGGTGGTGGTGGTCTTCGAAGGCCGTGACGGCGCCGGCAAGGGCGGCACCATCAAGGCCTTGACCGAGCGCGTCAGCCCGCGGATCTTTCGCGTAGTGGCATTGCCGGCACCGTCGGAGCGGGAAAAATCCCAGATGTACCTGCAGCGGTACATGCCACACCTGCCGTCGGCTGGCGAGGTCGTGATCTTCGACCGCAGCTGGTACAACCGTGCGGGCGTCGAGCGGGTCATGGGCTTTTGCACCGACGAGCAGGTGCAGAACTTCCTCGATCTGGCGCCGGGCTTCGAGCGCCTGATGGTCAACTCCGGTGTCCTGCTGTTGAAGTACTGGCTGGAAGTCAGCCCGCAAGAGCAGACCCGGCGCCTCACGCAGCGCATCACCGACGGGCGCAAGACCTGGAAACTGTCGCCTATGGACATCAAGTCCTATAACCGTTGGGACGACTACACCCGCGCCCGTGACGAGATGTTCGAGGCCACCGACGTCGAATGGGCGCCTTGGTATGTCGCCCGCTCCGAGAACAAAAAGGCCGTACGCCTGAACCTGATCACCCACCTGCTGGAACAGATCCCGTACGAGACCATCAAGCAACCCAAGATCAAGTTGCCCAAGCGCAAGGTCGGTGACTACGAGACCATCAATTACCCCTTCAAATACATCGCTGAACCCTTCCAGGCCTCAGTGTCGGAGGAGTAATCCTGATGAGGTGCCGCCAGGTCGTTTTCGACCTGGCGGTAATGGTTCGAATGTCATTGATCATCTGAACCCACAGGCTATGGGCAAGCCCCTGGAAACACTGGGGCTTGGCGGTTCATAAATTACTGGACTAATCAGTAATCCTACCTACGCTCTTTCCGGGGGGAGATGCATTTAACGGCGACCGGGGGTTCGTCCCAGAGTACCAATACTCAAGCATGGGAACTCGTCATGAACCGCACACGACAACCCACGGCCCTGGCCGCGGCGATACTGATTTCCACACTGGCCCTCCCCTTCACTCTCCATGCCGCCGATAACCCGCCCCCCAACATTGTCGTGATCATGGGCGACGATATCGGCTGGTCGAACATCGGCGTCTACAACCAGGGCATGATGGCCGGCCGAACACCCAACCTCGATACCCTTGCGGCCGAAGGCATGCGCTTTACCGACTACTACGCCGAAGCCAGTTGCACCGCCGGGCGCGCCAACTTCATCACCGGCGAACTGCCGATCCGTACCGGCATGACCACGGTCGGCCAGGCCGGCTCGCCCATCGGCATTCCCGCCGAAGCCGTCACCATCGCCACCGCGCTCAAGGCCATGGGCTATGCCACCGGCCAGTTCGGCAAGAACCACCTGGGCGACCTCAACGAGTTCCTGCCCACGGTACATGGCTTCGACGAGTTCTTTGGCTACCTCTATCACCTGGACGCCATGGAAGACCCGGCGCACCCCAACTATCCGCAGGCACTCCTGGCCACCGTCGGCCCCCGCAACATGGTCCACAGCTGGGCGACCACCACGGATGACCCGACAGTGATGCCACGCTGGGGCAAGGTCGGCAAACAGAAGATCGAAGACGCTGGAACGCTCTACCCGCAACGGATGAAAACCGTCGACGAAGAGATCCGTGACAAGGCGTTCAGCTTCATCGACAAATCCAGGCAGGACAACAAACCGTTCTTCCTGTGGCTCAACCCGACCCGCATGCACATCGTCACCCACCTGTCCGACAAGTACCAAGGCATGCGCAATGCAGACAATGGCTGGTCAGAACAGGAAGCCGGCATGGCGCAGCTCGATGACATCGTCGGCGACGTCATGGCCAAGTTGAAGAAAGATGGCATGGACGACAACACCATCGTGGTCTTCACTACGGACAATGGCGCGGAAAACTTCACGTGGCCAGATGGTGGTCAGACACCGTTCGCCATGGGCAAGGGTACGGTGATGGAGGGCGGCTTCCGGGTACCGGCAATCATTCGCTGGCCTGGCAAGGTGCCGGCCAATCAGGTCGCCAACGGCATCATGTCCGGCCTGGACTGGTTCCCGACCCTGGTCGCGGCGGCAGGCAACCCGGACATCACGGCGCAATTGCTCAAAGGCAAGCAGATGGGTGACAAAACCTACAAGGTGCACCTGGACGGTTATGACCAGACACCGATGCTCACCGGCAAAGGTCCGTCCAGTCGCCATGAGATTTTCTATTTTGGGGAGAGTTCGCTCGGAGCGGTACGCATCGATGACTACAAGTACCGCTTCATTGACCAGCCTGGCGGCTGGCTGGGGGCCAAGCTGACCGTCGACGTGCCAATCCTGACCAACCTGCGGCTGGATCCGTTTGAACGTGCCGGCTGGCCGGAAAACCAGGCCGCCAACGGTTCGCAGCAGTACTTCGACTGGTTCAAGTTCCAGTTCTGGCGCTTTGTGTTTGTGCAGCAGCAGGTCGCCAAGCTGGCTGAAACAGCGGTTGAGTTCCCGCCCATGCAAAAAGGCGCGAGCTTCAACCTGGACTCGGTGAAGGCCAAGATCGAGGCGGCCAGGGCTGCGATGGCCAAATAGATGAACCAATGACGGTGGGCAGGGTTGCCCGCCGTCATTGACTCAAACAACAATAAATAAAGGGTGCTTTCATGCGGTCCAGACTCCCCGGCAAGTATGCATTGAGCCTGACACTGCTGTCGGTGTACTACGCGCAACAAGCGAGTGCCGGCGGTCTCATGCTTTACGAAATCGGCACCGACAACGCAGGCCTGGCCAATGCCGGCGCCGCGGCTCGTGCGCAGGGCCCCTCCACCATCGCCAGCAACCCGGCGGGCTTGAGCTACCTCAAGGGAACCCAGGTCACCGGTGGCCTGCAAGTGCTCTACGGCGACCTGACCTTCGACCGCGACAATGGCAGCAACGTGCCCGGCAGCGGCAGTGGCAATGGCCTGGACCCGATCCCCGGTGGCAGCTTCTTCATCAGCCATGAACTGGACGACAACTGGAGCGTCGGCTTCGGCACCTACGGTGACTTCGGACTGGCGTTCAATTACGACAACGACTGGTCCGGGCGCTACTTCGCGCAAAACGGCAGCATTGCCGGGTTGTCGCTGGTGCCCAGCGTGGCGTATCGCTTCAACGACCAGTGGTCGGTCGGCGTCGGCGTGAAAGCCATGTACGGGATGCTGCAAGCCCAGACCGCGATTGACCGCTCGCCCTTTGGCTTCACCGACCGCGGCGACGGCCAGTTCAAATACGAGGACACCGATTGGGGCTACGGCGCCAATGTGGGGGTGATCTATGCCCCCGGGGCCGGTACGCGCATCGGCCTGACCTACACCAGCCAGGTCGACCTGGATTTCGAAGACCGGCTCAACGTCAAGGGCAACGGCCCCGCGCTGGATCGCCTCAACGGCCTGAACACCGACCTGTCGATGCAAGTCCCCCAGACCCTCACCCTCAGCCTGTTCCAGCCACTGGACCAGCAATGGGCGTTGCTGGCGTCGGTCAACTGGCAGGACTGGTCGGAGTTCGGCGAAGTCGGGGTGCAGGTCGATACCTCGGCCGTCGGTGCCCAATCGACCACGATCGATGCCCACTACAAGGACACCTGGCAACTCGCGCTGGGTGCGCAGTACCAGGCGACGGCGCAACTGCTGTGGAACGTCGGGCTGGCCTATGATTCCAGCGCCGTCTCCGACAGCGACCGGACAGTGACCGTGCCCATGGCCGAATCCTGGCGCATTGCCACTGGTGCGACCTATGCTGTGGACAAGGACACCGACGTGAATGTCAGCTGGGCCATGGTCTGGTTGGGCGACATGACGGTGGACCAGAGCAAATCCATTTCAGGCAATCGAATATCGGGGCAATTCGACAACGCCTGGATTCAAGCCGTGACCGGCAATATGACGTGGCGCTTCTGACGCCCTGAAACCCGAGCAGAACATTTCAATCCATGGAGTAGAACCCTATGAGCTTGTCGCGAAAACTGATCTTTGGCGCCGCCTTGGCCAGCCTGCTACTGGGCGGTTGTACCTCGAAAGTCACCGAGCGGGACCAGTACTCCGGTTTCATGTACAACTACAACGACCTGCAGGAAGTCACCACCACCAGTGGCGAGAAAGCGATGCGCTGGGTCAGTCCGTCATGGAACGCCAATGCCTACGACACCGTGGCGTTCAACAAACTGGAACTGTATCCGGCACCCAAGCCTGATGAGCGGGTGAACCGACAGACCCTGGAAGAACTGCAACAGCACATGAGCAGCGGTGCAAAAGCCGTGCTCGGGCAGAAGTACCGCGTCGTCTCCACCCCGCAAGCCGCACCACCCGGATCAAGGCTCCTGGTGCTGCGCGCGGCGATCACCGGGGTCAGTGCATCCAACGAAGGCATGAAATGGTATGAAGTGGTGCCCATCGCAGCCGTCGTCGGCGGGGTCTCCGCCGTTACCGGCCACCGCGACCAGGACACCGAACTGTTCGTCGAGGCCGAGCTGATCGATGCGAGAAGCCAGCAGACCATGGTCAAGGTGGTCCGCAAACTCTTTGGCGAAACCCTGGAAAACTCCAGCCAGCCAATCACCACCAATGATTTCAAATCGGCGATCGGCAAACTGAACTCCGACATGCAGGCGTTCATCCGTTAACCACCCGCCATCACCCGCGCCACCACCGGGCGGCGCGGGCCTCACCTGAGTTCGACCCCTGGCCTGAAGACAGCCGCACAGGAGGTTCTACGTGAATCATCTACTGGTCGCCTTCATCGTCTTCCTCTGCCTGTTCGGCAGCGCGCTGCTCGGCGCCTATGTGCGCGCACGCCTGCCCTCCCACCACCTGAGCGAAGACTCCATCAGTGTCGTCAAGCTGGCCACCGGCCTGATCGCGACTATGTCGGCCCTGGTGCTGGGACTGCTGGTCTCCAGCGCCAAAGGCACCTTCGACACCGCCAACAACGAACTGGTCAGCACCGCGGCCAAGGTGGTGGAGTTCGACCGTTTGCTGTCACGCTACGGCACGCAAACCGACCCTATCCGCCAGCTGGTCAAACAGCGCTACGCCGAAGTCGTGACGCTGCTCGCCTCGCGCAATGCCACACTGCTGGAACAACTCGACAACCCCCAGACCATCCGCCGCTCCGAAGCGCTGCAACGCGAAATCGAAGCCCTGTCACCGGCCAATGACGGCCAGCGTGCCCTCAAGGCCCAGGCCCTGGCACTGATCGACGAAGTGTTCGCCACCCGCTGGCTGGTGCTGCTGCAGGCCCATGCCTCGATCCCGTTGACGATGCTGGTGATCCTGGTGGCCTGGCTGTCCATCATCTTCGGCTCATTCGGCCTGTTTGCGCCACGCAACGGCACCGTCCTGGCGGTGTTGATGATGTGTGCACTCTCAGCCTCGGCCTCGATCCTGCTGGTCGAAGAGCTGAACCGTCCCCTCGATGGCCTGATCAGCCTGTCGCTGTCACCGATGCGTGAGTCCTTGACCCGACTGGGTCTGTGACCCGCACCAAAGCGCACCTACCGGACACCCTCACCGCCCGATGGATCAGGCGCCTTTTTTCCCCTTCGAGACATTGAGCGCGACGGCGGCGCGAATCAGCGCCATGAAGGCGGTTTCATCAATCCCGCCCCCCTCATGCATATCAATGGCGCGCCGGGTATTGCCTTCAAGGCTGGCGTTGAACAGCCCCGCTGGGTCCTCAAGTGCAGCGCCCTTGGCGAAGGTCAGCTTCACCACCTGCTTGTAGGTCTCGCCGGTGCAGAGAATGCCGCCATGGGACCACACCGGAACGCCCCGCCACTTCCACTCTTCAACCACCTCGGGATCGGCCTGCCTGATCAGCGCCCGAACCCTGGCCAGCGTCTCGCCCCGCCAGTCGCCGAGCTCCCTGATTCGCCCGTCTATCCGCTCAGAGACAAAGCCTGCCTCTTGCTCTTCGTTGACCTCGTCCTGCACCGTTTTCATGGTCGTCACCGCCCCCTTTGAAGATGGTTGTCACCCGCTTCAGGGTAGAGGCTGCTCGTGCACCACAGGAGTCTCACTGACTGACGGCTGCCCCACAGGGCATCAACAAACCTGGCGCCCACAAGAAACGAACCCTGCCCAAGGGCAGCGGTCAGAAAAGTGATGGTATTGAGAAGTGACAGCGCTACAGACTCCCGCATTCCACAACGGAGGTTTGGTCATGAGTGCCCTGACAATTGAGGGTTGGTGCAAAGCCGGCGACGACCAGAAGTCTGTCCCGGTGGGGGAAATCCATTTCTACGTCGATGGCCCCCTCCATGTACGCCTGGAACAAGCCGAAGAACGCCTGCAAGAAACCCATGAGCCGGAAGCCATGGTTGACGTCGACATGGACACCATGGACTTGATCGTCCCCGAAGGCTACGGACCCTTGGCCGACTGCCAGATGCGCGTCTACCTGCACCGCGAGCGCGGTCAGTTCCATCTGGTTGGGCACCGGGCCAGCGATGGCAGCCTGATTTACAGCAACGCGGTGCTGATTGATCAGTTGCTTTAAAGACCGCTCCTGGAGAGCGCCAGCGTCAGGTCGAGAGCAGCCGCTTATCAGGGGCTGCTTTCGCCCAGGCGCGGACGGAGGGCTTGCCGTCATCCGTGCATCGCACTGTCGATATCGCAGCGTCTCGTTCGACTATTCGTGAGGGAATGAACCTGATTGATCGCAGTGATTGTAGGCGTTCCTTGTACGAGAACTTTCACGAAGACGAACCTGGAGAAGCGTATGCGCAAGCTCATCGTTGCCGCGTTCACGAGTCTGGATAACGTTATTCAAGCACCCGGCGGGCCTGAAGAAGACACCAGCGGCGAATTCCACTTGGGTGGCTGGATAGTGCCCTACGCCGACAAAGGCATCAGCCAGGCCATACAGGCGTTGTTCTCGCAGCCGTTCGAGTTGCTGCTGGGGCGTCGCACCTACGACATATTCGCGGCGTATTGGCCGCACGTGCAGGCCAATTCGAACAGCCGCACCATCGCTGACCTGTTCAACAACGTGCCCAAGCACGTGGCCACGCATCGTTGCGATACGCTGAATTGGCAGAACAGCCATGCGTTACAGGGAAACCTTGCCGATGCGGTACGCACGCTCAAGCACCAGGACGGTGCCGATCTATTGACGCAGGGCAGTGGCGATCTGGTGCGCCAACTGCTTGCAGCCGGGTTGGTGGACGAGCTTCGGCTGATGATTTATCCCATCGTGCTTGGGCACGGCAAACATCTGTTCGGCGACAACGCACAAGCGGCAGCCTTCACGTTGGCGCACTCGACCAGCACGCCGGGCGGTGTGCTGATCACCCGCTACGTGCGCAGCGGCGACGTGCGCACAGGAACGTTCGTGTAAGCGGGATAGGCAATAGTGCCCCGGCAGCCAATCGACCCTCGAACCCTGCCGATGCCAAAACCAGGGAGGTCGCCATCAATCAGCACCGCCGCGGGTCTGGTTCATTCCCACTTAACGGAATCGGCGGATAATGCAACTTGGGCATTGGATCATGGACGAGGTGCCCGCCACCTCTAGTGGGAGACATGCCATGAAACGCACAACCCTGATCGTCGCTGTCCTGATGACCTTCGGCTCGGCATCTGCCTTTGCCGAAGGTGGAGCCGAACGGATGAGGTACTACTTCGCCAACTTCCCGGTGGGCCAACAAGAGGCACAGAGCAAGGCCGACGCGAGCAGAAACAATGAAATCTGGGTGCCGAATGATCAAACCGCACAAGTGACCGAATCCTACAGGCCGGAATAACCGATGGACTGCTGACAGCCGTGCTGCAGAGTCAGCGACAAACGTTCCTTGATCCAGGCATCCGACTGTGTGCCGGGTTGAATCACCCATAGGTTCATGGGTATATCTGAACGACTGTTTTTGGCTGTTTTTGCCCGTCACGACTGGCTGCCGTGGATCGATCGCAGCCAGTGGTGACAGGCAGTTTTGGTGGAAGGGGGGCAGATTTGTTTTTTTCACTCTAGTTCTGTCTAATCAGTCAGTTTTCGAGCAGATAAATAAATCCTCGCTCTTTTTCTCCTTGGAGCTGTGTTCAGGCACCTGTGACTGTCAATCGAGGGTATATTTGCCTTCGACCATGAACGCCGGCTCTCTCCAGTTGGGCCCCCTGACAATTCCGCCCCCACTATATTTGATAAAGCCGGCGTCGCACATGTTCTTGACGAGGTTCAATAGTCCCATATTGTCTGTCACATGCGCCCAGTTGGCTCTATTATACAGGCCATCAAGTTGAGGAAAGGAGATACCCAACTCATTTTTGGTTAGAAATAGAATGACCTCTTCAGGCTTCTCGTTGAGTACAATAGCTTTCATGATGCTCATCGCTTTACCCCTCCTATTTGTTTGTACTCTTTTTCCCTCTGCTTTTCATCCGCCGCTATAGCGTCAGGCGTATAGAGCAACTCAAAGTCGCCCTTTAGCTTGTAGTCTTCCAGTGTTGCGGTGTGAGTGTTATTCCAAATGACACCCTCGTCATTCGGGTATACACCGTCAGCCACCCCTACTGCCCTGAAGCGCTCCAGTTCTCTGAGTTCATGAGTGTAGAAACGCTTGTCGACCGCCATAATTGCCAATTCACCCCGCAAGATTTTTTCCAGGCGTTCAATCATGATGGCATTGCCGTCCGAAGGACTGAAGCGTCCCGTATGCAATTTCACCAGGTCAATACCCGCTTGTGTCACGGTAGCACGGGTCCAATCCAGATCCAGAATCGGGCCTCCGGCTTTGGCGGGATTGAATGATCGACCACTGTACTTTCCTCTCGTGGTTGCCCCTTCATAAGGACTATTGAAAACAACGTAGATTGGCGGCAGGCCACTCTCGCTCGGAAAGCAGTAAATGCAATCCTTGAAGTCCGGCAATTCGACAGCGGGCAAGGGTTCAGGTTGCACGAGCAATGGCGTCAGCGTAATACCCGTGTAAATCGGTACTTCCGCGGGCCGGGCGGGCGAAGTTGTCGAGCTGCTTCCCGGGCGAATGATAGGAAAGCTGAGGGTAATGGGCGGTGTATCGTTTGACGTGAAACTGTAACTGCTGGTCGTCGGATCGAACGCCAGGGCCCGCACTGGCACTTTTGCCGAAATGCTCCCTTCAACCGGGGTTGCAACGAGTCTGTACTGGCTGAGGTCGCCATAGATCCGATAGGGAAGGTCAATGGTTCCTTCGGCAGCGGCGATTTCATTCAGGTTAAACGGCAGCTCCGGCATGAAGGTGCGGCCAGGCAGGCTAAGCGCTGTTTGCGGATAACGTTCGCCGTTGCCAAGGGAGGGTGAGTAGAACAAGGCGCCGATGCCGACGGCAGTAGCGCGACTGAGCAGTGCTTCCCCCAATCTGCTCAACAACTGAATGCCTTTATGGATAGCTGCCTCGAAGGTCCAACCGTTGGCGGTGTGGAGGGTAATGGCACCCACCACGGTTCCCAGCTGTGCGCTTTGGCTAATGGGTAGTCTGAAGGTGTAGGCAGCTTCGCCCCTAGCCAAGGCAGAATGGATTGCAGCGTCTGCCGCTTTGGAAGCGTCTTCCAGAATGGAAATGGCTTCGATAAGGATTCGTTTAACGTAGGCGGCGGTCAGTGACCTCAGAAAGCTTTCATAAAGGCTTCTTGACGCTCCCTCGAAATCTTCTGTATCCACAGAAGCTGCGAACAAATCTGAACTTTCGGTGCTGTCCAGGGACAGAGCATCTATGCCAAAAAACTCTTCCGCCTCGCTCCAGCTTTTGTTCAGCCTGACCCTTTGCAGAAGTTCAACCACAATCGCTTTCTTTTTCAAGGCGACTTCCAGTGTGTCGGGTTGTTGGGTATCAATGGCTGAAGCTATGTGCTTCTCCAGGCCGTTTCGAACATTGGGTCTACTGCCCTGAAAACTGCTCTTTATCTGGACTTGCGCCGAAAGGGCTATTTCCACTAACTTTTCGTATGCGTTGCGAGTGGCTTTGATACTGTCAATACTGTAAGGCGTAGTGACCGCCGGGACAGCACCCTCCCAAAATAGAATGCTGTCGAAGTCTGAAGGAAAGGCCAGAGTTTCTTTGGGTGGGGCAGGCAGAGAGTCAGGCGTTATCAAAAGTGGTGGAAGCGTTATAGGTTCCTGCATGGGGTGCTCCGTGCAATAATATGAGTTCCATGTGATAGACAAGCACCCTAAGTTTTGTCGATATAATTGAGTTATTTCAATTTTAAAATATTGACTGGATTTGTCGCGTGCAGACGCTGACTTTACGTTGAAGTAATTTCTGAAAATTTCCGTAAAAAGTTCTTACAGCAAAAGTGCCGAATTCACTCTGTTATATGCAGGCTGCGATTTGTAGAGCTTGTCGTGGGCTATTACCCAGCGTGTCCACTCTTTAACTGCTCTGGAAAGAGAACGGCAGCGAAGTAGTCGCCTAACCTGGGCGCTGGGCCCGTTCCGATTCATCCAGGTGCTCCAGCAGCACCGCTATCGTTGCATCCCGCAGCTTGATTGCCTCCGTCCAGCCCGGCCCCTGCGCCAACAGCGGGGGGCAGACGTTGACGTGGATGGCAGCGTGGCGCGGGAACCACTGACCGTCGCGCAGTACCTTGCGCGTACCGCGGATTGCGACCGGCAGCAGCGGCACGCCGACACGCGCGGCGAGCACGAAGGCGCCCATGTGGAAGGTGCGCAAGCCTGGCTCGCGGGTGAAGGTTCCTTCGGGAAAGAACACCAGGGGCTGGCCTGCCTGTAGCGCCTCGGCCAGGGGCTCGGTGTCCGCGGTGCTGCGCTGCAGGTCGAAGCGTTCAACGAAGCGGGCGCCGAGCTTGCGCAGGAACCGGCCAGCGATCCACTGATCAGCCAGTTCGCGCTTGGCAACGAAGCTGAACTGCGGCGGCAGGGCCGCGCAGAGAATGACGCCGTCGAGGTAGCTGGCATGGTTGACGGCCAGCACGCTCACCGAGGATGAAGGCAGACGCTCCAGCCCCGTGACGCTGAACGGCACCCCCGCCAGGCGCACGAACAGCCGTGCGGCCGCGCGGGTAAAGCTGCGGCACCAACGCTGGCGCGGCAGGATCGCGACGCCCAGCCAGGTCAGCGGTGTGACCAGCCAGAACAGCAGCCAGATGTAGGCGGCGTACAGCGCGGCGCGGCAGGTCCGCCAGCTGCGACCGAACTGCCCGCGTACAGCCTGCAGCACCAGGCGCAGTAGCTGGCGCCACACGGCGAGGTGCGGCCGATCCACTTCGCCGCGCTCATACAGTTCGCGGCTGGCGGCACGGCGAATCTTGCCGCTGGAGGTCTTCAGTACGCTATGCGGTGGCGCCAGAACGATATCGTCGGGCGGCACACCGGTGAGGTCGACCACGATGCGGTTGACCTCCTGCTGCAGGCGTTGCCGCGCGATAGCTTCCTTCTCGTAGCTTTCCGCCAATACCACCAGGCGCTCAGTGCCGGTGGCCGGGTCAGGACTGCCGAACACTGCGATGCAGCCTTTGCGCAGGCCGGGCAAGTTGCCCACCGCTGCTTCGACATCGTAGGGGTAGATGTTGCGCCCGGCACGGATGATCAGGTCCTTGGCGCGGCCGGTCAGGTAGACCTCACCGCCGGCCATGTAGGCGAAGTCGAGCGAGTCAATCCAGCCATCGCGCAGCACCCGGCGAGTCTCTTCGGGGTTACGGTAGTAGCCACCGGTGGTGGACGGTCCGCTGAACTGCAGGTGACCTTCGCTGCGCTCGGGGAGTTCGACCCCGTTGCCATCGACGATACGAATCTGATGGCCCGGCAGAGGCCGGCCGCTGGAGACGAAGCATAGCGTCGCACTGGCACCCGCCTCGGCGGGCAGTGCATGGCCGCGGGCCTGGAACGCCTCGCGTTGCACCCGATCGATCAGCGGCCCTCGGCCCAAGGGCGGAAAGGCTACACCCAACGTGGCCTCGGCCAATCCATAGACCGGCGCCAGCGCGGTGGGCGCCAAGCCGTAGCGAACGAAGCGTTCGGCGAAGCGTTGCAAGGTATCCGGGCTGACCGGCTCGGCACCGTTGAAGGCCATGCGCCAACTGCTCAGGTCCAGGCCCTCGAGGTCGGCGTCAGCGAGTTTGCTCAGGCACAGTTCGTAGGCGAAGTTGGGCGCCGCCGACAACGTGCCGTGGAAGCGGTCGATGGTCCATAGCCAACGCGCCGGCCGCGCGAGGAAAGCCAGCGGCGACATCAGCACCAGGCTGTAGCCGTAATACAGGCTCCCCAGCCAGGCACCGATCAGGCCCATGTCGTGGTACATGGGCAACCAGCTGACGAACACGTCCTGCGGCCCCACGTTCAGAGCCCTACCCATGGCGCGCAGATTGGCCAGCAGATTGGCGTGGCTAACCATCACGCCCTTGGGCTGGCCAGTACTGCCCGAGGTGTACTGCAGGAAGGCGATGTCATCCGGTTGCCGCGCGGGTGTGATGCACTCGCCCCCCTCACCGGTCAACTCGGCCACGGTAGCAATGCGAGTCAGACTCGGAACCTGCGGCTGGAGCAGTCGGGCGAGCAGCTTCGCTTGTGTCACGGTAATCAGCACTTTGACTTCGGCGTTGCGCAGGATGCCGGCCTGGCGGCGCAGATGATCCTCTATCTGCGACAGACGCAGCGGTGGGTAGATGGGCACCGGCACACCGCCGGCCAACAGAATTCCGAAAAAGCCATGGAGAAAGTCGCGCCCTGTAGGCAGCATCAGGGCCACGGTCTGACCGGCCTGCAAGCCACTGCGTTGCAGCCCTGCGGCAACGGCCAGAGCGTCCTGGTGCAAGGCGCCATAGCTGATGTCCTCCGGCTGCTCACTTTCATCCAGCAGGCGCACATGGGGATGTTGCGGCTGATGGCGCACATG
The DNA here is from genome assembly GCF_900187415.1 of Pseudomonas sp. Irchel s3b6. NCBI lineage: Bacteria > Pseudomonadati > Pseudomonadota > Gammaproteobacteria > Pseudomonadales > Pseudomonadaceae > Pseudomonas > Pseudomonas sp. Irchel s3b6. The sequence goes on from NZ_FYDM01000026.1 coordinate 24,871, forward strand.
CCATTCCAGCACTTCGATCAAGGTCCGCGCGGTGTCCGGCGTCTGCCCCATTGCTGTCGGGGCCTCGCTGGAAGGCAACGGGCGTGCCGCCTCGGCGCCAGGTCTGCTGCGCAATACACGCAGTACATCGGCGGGAGTGTCTGCCGAGGCGAACAGGGTTTCCGGCAAGCGCACAGCGAACTCGTGCTCGATACGTGACCAGAGCTCGACCCGGGCCAGGCTGTCTACGCCCAGGTCCCGGTCCAGCACGCTGGACAAGGTGACGTGCAACCCTTCTGCCGCCTGCGGACGCAACTCGACCACCGTGCGCTGGACAATTTCGAGCAATTTTTCTGCGTCCCCATCGGAGCGGGGAACGGCGCGGGTTTCTGGAGGCGGACGAGACATCGGCGGCCCCTCATGACAGGCACTCGGTGTAGATCCTTGCCAATTGCCATTATGCGCCTATGGCGGTAACTGGGAATGCCATCTTCGACTGCAGAGCTCGCAGGATGTGTAGGAGCGAGCTTGCTCGCGATGGACTCCAGAGCGGCACGTTTAATCAGAAAACACGCGTTATCGTTAACGTCCATCGCGAGCAGTCGAGCGTCGACCGGCTGCTCCTACTGATATTAGGGCTAGGCTCTTAAGGACCCAGCGCATACAGAGACATCACCATGCCAGCCAGCCTTGCCCCCGGAGTGACACGCCGAGAAATCTGGGCTTGGGCGATGTTCGATTTCGCCAACTCCGGCTACACGACGGTGGTGATCACCGCCGTGTTCAATGCCTACTTCGTCGCGGTGGTCGCCGAGGGCGAAGCCTGGGGTACGCTGGCCTGGACCAGCGCCACTACCCTCTCCTATGTCCTGATCATCCTGACCGCGCCGCTGATCGGCGCCTACGCCGACGCCTTCGCCTGCAAGAAGCGCCTGCTGCTGTTCAGCACGGTCGGTTGCGTCGCCTTCACCTCTGGACTCGCGCTGGCCGGACCAGGGGAGTTCGGTGTCGCGATCCTTTTCATCGTGCTATCCAACTTCTGCTTCGGCAGCGGCGAGAACCTGATCGCCGCCTTCCTGCCCCAACTCGCCCGTGCCGATGCCTTGGGCAAGGTGTCCGGTTGGGGCTGGGGGTTCGGCTATATCGGCGGTCTGGTCAGCCTGGGCGCCTGCCTGGCCTTCGTCAGTTGGGCCCAGGCGCAGGGCCAGACTGCGGCGCAGTTCGTGCCGGTGTGCATGCTGATCACCGCAGCCTTGTTCGCCGTAGCCAGCGTACCGACCTTCCTGTTCCTGCGCGAACGTAGCCAGCCGCAGCCCGGGCGCGGCGACACGCCTATTGCGCAAGCGGCGCTAGCGCGCTTCGCGCAGACGCTGCGAGAGGCCGATCGTTATCGTGACCTGCTGCGCTTCCTTGCCTGCACCGTCTGCTACCAGGCCGGTATCTCGGCGGTGATCACCCTGGCTGCCATCTATGCCAATCAGGTCATGGGCTTCAATACCCAGGACACGCTGCTACTGATCTTCGTGGTGAATATCACGGCCTCCATCGGCGCCGTGCTGTTCGGTTGGCTGCAGGATCGCCTCGGCCATCGCGCCACGCTGGCACTGACATTGCTGGGCTGGCTCGGCATGGTCGGTCTGGTCTGGATTGCGCACGGTCCCGGGCTGTTCTGGCTGGCGGCCAATCTTGCCGGTCTGTGTATGGGCGCCAGCCAATCGGCCGGCCGCGCGATAGTCGGTCTGCTGGCGCCGCCGAACCGCCTGGCGGAGTTCTTTGGCCTCTGGGGGCTGGCAGTCAAACTGTCGGCAATCCTCGGCCCCATGACTTACGGCCTGACCAGTTGGCTGTCCGGTGGCGATCACCGCCTGGCAATGCTGATCACCGGTGGCTATTTCGTTGTCGGCCTGCTGATCCTGGCTGGCGTCGACCTCAAGCGCGGACGGCAGGCAGCTTTCAGCCATGCCGAGAATCTCGAAAAGTGAGAGGGACCGTCCATATCGAGTCAGTTATCACCTAACGCGACTGCCTCAATTCGGCTGTGGATTCAAACGGCCAGGTCCCCTTATTGGTCGGACTTCCTGCTATCGCGCATGCAGCGGCTGTAATTGACCCGCGCGCATTTTCCAGGCGCGGTTGATCGGGCTCTCAGGCTTCAATGCAAGGCGCTCGGCAACCAGTGCCTCGGCAAGTGTGCGGTTGCCAAGGCGAATAGCGGCTTCGGTCAGCGTCCATGAGAAGACATCACGCTGCGCGTGACTACCGCCGAAGCGGTTGGCTTTGGCTCGTAGCGGCATCAACGACGCTATAGCCTGGGCGTAATCCCCACGACCAAACGCCACCAACCCTTCGCACGCCGGCACACCAATCTCTCTACTCATCATGGCGTTGGTACCAGTGCCAGCAGCGGCCCGCTTCAGGGTATCCAACTGCTGAGTTTGTGCACGGCTGTTTCCAGAACCCACGAATGACATCATCGCGTTCACGTCGTTAAAGGCGTAGAAGCCGTCTTCACAACGGGACTCCCATCTTTCGGCCAGTCCTTTCCACCGATCTCCAACGTCATGACCGAGCAGAGAGAGTCTCCAGAGCAGCGCTGATCCATCAAGTAGCTCAAGCGCTTGACCAAATCCACCCGCTGAAATGTCCTCATCAAAGAGACGAAACGCGCCCGCCACATCATTGGCCTCAAGGAGGAATAGCGCTTGGTGCCACCACAAATGGAAGGCAAACATGCTATTGGGAGCCCAAGCACTGGCGCTGGATGAAAGATACTTGGCCCCCTCTTCGCTACGGCCCTGCATTTCCATGACATGGGTGACGGCATGCACTGCCCAGCCATCCTGCGGGTTCAAGGCAACAGCCTCGCGCCCCTGCTCTTCGGCCTGCCGGTAATCCCCTGCCTCTTCCAGGCCAAAGGCATACATCCCTTTCACAAAGCCAAAGCCAGGAATCTGGTTATCCCAGCGCGGCATCACACGAGCCACGCGATCACGTAGCATGTGCGAGTAACCTAGGTAGAAGTCGCCCAAATGGGCGAATTGCAGGGCCAGCAGATCGCGAGGGTGCTCCATCGAAACACGCCCCCAGGTTTCGATTGCCCGCTCCCAGTCGCCGTCGAACCAAGCGCGTACGGCATGGATATGCTGCCGCTCGCGATCATTCGCTTTCGGTGCCAACCGCTCTGCCGCGTCCAAACTTTTGAACAGCTCTGAGTCAAACGCTTTGTCGGTCGCAGTCGCAATCGCGCCAGCACGAAAGGCGTGGGCCAGCGCAAAATCCGGGTGCTGCGCGATAATTTTGTCAGCCGCCGCCAGAGGATCGGCCTGGTAGGCATGCAGCAAGTCGCAAGCGCTATCCAGAGCATCGATCGCCTCCTGCACGCCATAGGAAACAGGATTGCCACGCTTGTCGCGTTTGCTCATGATTTCCTCCTGACCACGCCCTAAGGGCATACATGATCGAGATGTGAAGATCGCTCTCGATTGTCCCCCCGAATGTGGCTCAGAGACACTTTCCCGACGAAACGTGAATGGCTGCTTCTGGTCCAGGCTGTGTAAAAACGCCTGCATCATTTTTTAGGTCTGCGTTGCTACGTGAAATCTGCCGGAGTTCTGGTCAAATCAAGACCTGAAATTTGCGTGGGATCGCGTTATTTGACCCGATTCAGATCGCCGTTACTGGTCGAGAACGTTTTTACACAGCCTCGGTCGATTGCGGCCAATCATGTGTGTCCATATACGGACTGTGAATGACCTCCCTGCATTGGACAAACACGGACTTAAAAGAGCCCGCTCAGCAAATCGCCCCCCAATGCGCCAAGTCCGTTAATCTGCCCCAAGGGCAGACGCAACACCGTCTAATCTAAGTAGGGCGCGGCCACAAACACGCCTCGAGCCTCTTGATACAGGGGAAACAGGATGACCGGAAAAACAGCGCGTCAATACTCGTCATGGGTCCTACCCTCCCTGCTCGCCATCAACCTGGCGCTGACAGCAGGATGTGCTGGCAAAACTGCCACGGCTCGCTCTTCGGCTTCAAGCACAGGCTCAAACTGCTACGCAAAAGCGCTTCCCACTGCCGGCGAGGGCGCCCTGGCTTGGGGCTCCACCTTGAGCATGGCTCGCAAAAAATCCATGGATAATTGCATACGCTATGCCGGCCGATCCGGTGGCACGCCGCATACCTGCCAAGTGGTATTGGCGGAGTGCAAACATTAATAGAATTGCTCAAACTAACCTGGCTGTCGCGCTGCCCCATACAGCATCACCCTTGATTCAGCGCCGGATCGTCCGCGTTGGGTCGGTTGCAGCCCTTCGCAACCGGCAGCCATAGGCCGACAACAGCCACTCATGCCCGTACCTGAAGTACTTGTCCTATGCTTGCGTCCACCCAACGACTCCGGACATCGAAATGGCCGCCTCCGAATCCACCCTCCTCCAAAGCTGGCACCACAACGCCCAATCCTGGATCGAAACCATCCGCACCGGCGCCCTGGAAAGCCGCCTCAAGGTCACCGACCAGGCCATCCTGCTGGCGGTGCAAGGCCGCCAGCCCGAGCACGTACTCGATCTGGGCTGCGGCGAGGGCTGGCTGTTGCGTGCGCTGGCTGAACGAGCCATCAAGGCGGTCGGTGTGGATGGCGATGCGACACTGGTCGAGGCGGCACGGGCCGCAGGCTCTTGGCCGGTCCATGTGGCGAGCTATGAGGAGCTGGTGGAGGCGGAAGTCGACATCGGCAGCGACTACGATCTGGTCTGCGCCAACTTCTCCCTGCTGCACCAAGACATCATCCCTTTGCTCGCTGCCTTGAACGCCCTCCTCGCCCCTGGCGGCGCGCTGATGATCCAGACGCTGCATCCGTGGACCGCTGCCATGGGTGACTATCAGGATGGTTGGCGGGAAGAGACCTTCGCCGGGTTCAAGGGGCTCTGGCAACCCATGCCGTGGTACTTCCGGACCTTGTCCAGTTGGCTCAATGCGCTGGACATGTCCGGTTTTCGTCTGGTTAGCCTGCAGGAACCGCAGCACCCGCAAAGTCCTGTGCCGCAGTCGTTGCTGCTGGTGGCCGAGCGGCGGGATTGAGCGATCGATTGGATCTGCCTACGAAACCAGAGGCGATTCATCATGCAGGTTATTTGGATCCTCGCAACAGAATCGATAAGCTTGCCCACGCCCCGCAGAGGCCATCTGTGCCGCGGACATGTTCTTATATTCCAGGAGTTCCACAGACATGAACGTCTCGTTTCGCCCTCATTGGCTACTCGCCCTCGCGCTTCCCCTTGCACTCATCGCCTGCGGCAGTGACGAACCTGAGCAGCGCACCGCATTCACGAAGTTCCTGCAAACCCGCATCGTCGACAAACCCGGTGTCCACGTACCTCAGTTGACGTCGGATGAGTCGAAGGCGTTTGGCGAATACACCACTCATTACGCGGTGATCACCGACTTCAATGGCGCAATGGACGCCGTTGTGAAACCCCTCGGCAACCTTGTTCAGAAGGGAGCGGTGCGCTCGTTGAGTGATGTGATTTCACGCCGTGACGACATCAAGATGGTGCAAAGCGGCCTGAATGACATGGGTGTACAACTCCAGCAGCAACGGGCAAAAGCCGATAGCGCCCATGCCCAACTCAAGCAACCGGAAGACTTGAAAGCCGTGTACGACAAAGCCTACGACAAGACCGTCAGCGTACCCGCCAACACGTTTCTGGAGGTGCTGCCGCAAATCGACAGCACCTTGGACAGCAGCCTGAAAGTGGCCGATTACGTGACTGCCCACAAGGCGCAAATCGAAATCAATGGCCCGGTGGTCAAGGTGCAGGACCCTAAAGTGCAGGCGGAGTTGAATGCGTTGCTGCACGACTTGAACGCACAGGCCAAAACCGTTCAACAGGCCCAGGCTCGCCTGCAGACCGTGATGCTCGGCCGCTAGACATCGCTCCCCAAATGCCCGTCCCGCCCAGTGAAACGCCCCTGAGCTCTCACTGGGCACCTGACGGAGACCCTTGCCATGAGCCCGGCAGACGTCGTGAGCGTTGATCTACTTAACAGTGCTGAATGAATGGCAGCTGTCGATAGCGGCTGTATGGCTGTACGCTGAGTTCTCCTCTTGCCTGCCAGCCCCCGTCGACCTGAAGCGCGCCACCTTGAGCGGGTGCAACGCAATACATCGGCAACGGCTAAACTTTTGCGAATGAACCTTGTCCCCCCAAGGAGATTTCCATGAGCACCGCCACCCTGTCCGAACTCGATGCCGCCCTGCCCCGTTTGGCCTGCAAGATTCGCGTGCTGGATGCCCTGGCGTGGCCGGATGGCGTCGAGGAAGTCTTCCTGGCACATTGGCGTGGCGGGCATGCGGAGTTGCCCAAAGTCGAGCTGCGCCCACGCAGGCACAGTGCCGAGATCGCCGCCCTGGAAGCCTTTGCTGGCCGTTGCGATGAGGGGCATCCGGCCGGGAACTACCTCGCCATGACAGCGCGTAGCTATGCCACCGCCGGACGCATGCTGAATGCGATTGGCACACCGGCCTTTACTCAATACTCGTCAGCGCTGTATCGGCGCCCGGATTTCTATTACACCCGCCTGAAACTGAGCATGCTGGACGCGGCCCATTTCTTCCTCAAGACCACCGACGCCCTTCTGGGCGGCGTCCAGATTCCACCGAGCCTGGCCGAGATTCCGGCCGAAGCCTTTGCCGCCTGGATGCAGCCGGAACTGGACCGCTTCTTCGGTGCGGGCCGGATCACCGTCATGCTCGATCCGACCCTGGCCGCCAAGGCCATCGCCGGGGCGAGCCGCATCCGCCTGCGTGCCAGCGCCCTGTTCTCGGAGCTGGACAAGAATCAGTTGTTGCAGCACGAGGCCTTTGTGCATGTCGCCACGGCCCAAAACGGCGCGCGCCAACCCAATCTCAAAAGCCTGGGCCTGGGGGCGCCACGCACGACCCAAACTCAGGAGGGCATTGCCACCCTGGCCGAGCTGTTCACCGGCAGCATGGACATCAACCGCCTGCGTCGCCTCGCCCTGCGCGTGCTCGCGGTCCAGCAAGCGCTGGATGGCGCCGACTTCATCCAGGTATTCGAAGGTTTCCTTGCCGCCGGTCAGTCGCAAGAGGAGTCCTTCCGCTCGACCCAACGGGTGTTTCGCGGCGCGGACCTGCATGGCGGCTCGGCGTTCACCAAGGATGCCGCTTACCTGACGGGTTTGATCGGCGTCCATACCTTGCTGCGCATCGCGATCCGCGACAACCGCCCGGAACTGGTAGGCCATTTGTTTTCCGGGCGCCTCAGCCTGGGTGATACCGTACGCCTGGCGCCACTTTTCGAGTCCGGCTGGCTCCAGGGACCGGTCTATCTTCCAGCCTGGGCCTCGGACCTGCGCCTGCTCGCCGCCAACCTGGCCTTCTCTGCCTTTATCGCCCGGATCAAGCTCGACGTGCTCGACCTGGAGGTGCTCATGGCATTCGCAGACGAGCACGAAGCCGATGCCAGTGCCTTGTGATCAGAGTGCCCGTGCACCGAGCCATTTTGGTTTCAGGGATGCACCTCAGCGACTGCTTCTGGCTATTTTCTGCCCTGCACGACTGGCTGCCATGGGTCGGTTTCAGCCCTTCGCGACAAGCAGCATTCGGCCAGAAGCAGACCTTCATTTTTCGCTTTGGTACGAGATGCGACCACTGACCCAATTGTTTTTCCTTCAGACCTAGCGCTACCTTCGTCACAAGTGGAACACTGTAAACAAATGGACTTGCCACCGTGGTGTATTCCCGTCGGCAAATAATCTGATAGGAAGCCGAGGGGAAAAGTGGACTTTAAAGAAGCATTCATCTTAGTAATGGATCTGGCTCACGCCATGCCTGCGCTATTCGACAAGGTCGAAATAGAACTCGCCTTTGGTGACGCTAATCCCTCCATCGGCGACTGGTCGGACCCAACCAACCTAGGAATGCTCGTAACCGGCGATGGAGTTGGTTGCAAGAGCGGCGTGTACTTTTTTGGCTCTCCTGAAAGCGAAATTCTGTACATCGGAAAGGCAACCAAGAACAACCTTCACCATAGAGTTTGGGACCATGTTAAGACGCCCAATATCCGAGAAGACGGAAGGCGAACCTTTCCCAATCACCGGTTCACCGGGTTTGAGCAAGCCAAAAATCAAATGCCCCACGTTCTAAGCGGCGAAGCACGGATTGCAGTCGTTACGGTCTCTGACCCAGAAGTAGTATCCCTCATTGAGGTCTATCTACATACGGCCCACAAAAAACGGCACGGTACTTTGCCAGCTTTCAACAGACAAATTGGATAGGCGCCTAACTGGCGGTCCTGGTCGCTCGTTGGGACAGGCTAACTATATTGGATCATCAGCGGACAATCGTATCTGACCGTTTTCGACTGTGAGTCCAACTATCGCAAGAGACTGCAATCGGTCAAAAGCAGCCTATTGGATGCGTCCAGGAAACCAGAGGCGATTCACAGGGCGGATTTGAGTAATCACATTTAAGGATAAAAATGAACAAAAGCACGGTCCGTTTTACACCTTGGGTTGGGGCCCACTATGAGAGGGGTTTTTGCGGTTTACGCATTCTCTTAGTGTGCGAGTCTCACTATGGAGGTAAGGAGCACGAACGCCCAACAGTCACTCCCGAGATTGTGAAAGCCCTTGCTTTAGGCGAGAGACATCCCCAGGCAACCAAGAAGCTTCGGCGGCATCCACACTTCACAAAAATTATGGCTGCGGTCCAGAACGTCAGACAAAGCTTCTCCAACGCACAAAGAAGAGACTTTTGGGGTAGCGTTGCCTATTACAACTTCCTGCAGGAGTTTCTACGCGACAGCCGTGTTCCGCCACCGCCGGGTGCTTGGGAAAGGGGTAAGAGACCATTTGCCGAAGTCTTGGATGTGTTGTCACCAGATTTGATTGTTTGTTTTAGCGCACGTAACGGTACTCTGATTCAGTCACTAGCTGGTGATATTCCGGTGGCTGTGGTGAATCATCCCTCTTCACGGTTTGCATACTCTAAAGTCAATCCAGTTATCGCTACACATATCGAGATGGCCCTAGTACGGAAAGCTCAACTATCAGCGTTCACAGGTACTACTCCCTTTTATCGCTGGCGCGAGGCTACAACTTCTGCCTTGCCCACCCCGGGCCCGCATCTTTCAAAGGTGGACAAGATCGCGCTCCTTGCGGAACGAAGGCTATCAATGGGGGCGGTTGACGAATCTTCACTGACGTAGAGCAAATGCCGTCAGAGTGAACCGTCCAGGGAATTATAGGCATGCATATTTGAGGAACAGCAGCTTGGCCCGGAC